>CAZQML010000167.1:0-5000 GCA_964594245.1 uncultured Dehalococcoidales bacterium
TACAATCTCTGGGTCGAGTCCCTCCTCAACGGCGAGCGGAAGCAGCGGGGCAGCACCAGTGACCTCATCTGGGACATCCCGGAAATGATCAGCTACATAACCGAGACCATGACGCTCCTGCCCGGCGACATCATCGCAACGGGCACGCCGAGCGGCATCGGCCCCATGAACGCCGGCGACGTGACCGAAATCGTCGTTGATGGCGTCGGCACGCTGAGGAACTACGTAGTCTGACGGCCCGTGGATTCCGGGAACACCTTCCTTACGTCCCGGTAGCCAGAGCTGTCGTTCCGTGGTTTCGGGGGAAAGAGGGTCACTGCCAGCTGATTCCAAACACAAACTGAACCCGGCACGGCCTTTCCGGAATTCGAGTCTGGCGCAGGGGCAGGCTCCCATGCCGGACAGGTGGGGTGGCGTGCAGTCCCGCACGCACAGAACGAAATGTACTGTCTCCCTGGTTCAATCCACGTTGCGATTCACGTCAGACTGACAACAGTCCATCGATGCAGGTTACTGCGACTCCGCCTACCTGAATGCGTTGTTCACTCACTTCGAGGCGTAGCACTCCTGCACGTCCCAGGACAGCACCTTCCGAGGACAGGAATTCACTTCCAAAGTGAGTTGTCTGCCCCGTGTGGCGGATGAAAGCGCCGACAGCGCCATTGCCGCTGCCACACACAGGGTCCTCGCTGACACCGTGCGCGGGAGCGAATGCGCGAACCTCGATCCGCGCAGGGGCCCCTTCGGGATACTCACCGAAGATGACCACTCCCTCCCCGCCGGCTTCGATGTGCTGCAACCTCATGCGCTGAAGGTCTGGCTGGTTCGCCAACACGGCCTCGGAGTTCGGTAATTGCGCCACAATCCAGCGTGCGCCAACGTCAACCAGGCACGGGGTAAATTCGTGGAGCACTTCGACCCCCAGTATGGCTTCAAGTTCTGTGACCTGGCTACCACCCAGTGGTACGACCGAGGGTTGTGGAAGCTCGAACGAAATCCACTGCTTGCCGTCCGATGCGTGCTCCACCTTGAGATTGACCAGACCTACGCCGCACTCCTGGATGAGCCCCTCATTCCTCGCCTTGACAAGGCCCGCTTCCAGCAGTGCGTGAGCGGTGCCGATGGTGGGATGGCCGGCGAACGGGAGTTCAGCACCTGGCGTGAAGATGCGAACCCGATAGTCTGCCCGGGAGTTCACGGCGGGAATCACGAAAGTGGTCTCTGACAGGTTAGTCCAGTTGGCAATCTGCTGCATCTGTTCAGTCGTCAATCCGTCTGCTCGCAGCACGACTGCAACAGGGTTGCCCTTGAATCTGATGCTGGTGAAGACGTCAACTTGCTTGAATGGGATTGTCTGCATGACAACTCCTTGACGAATACCGCAGCGTACTCATCGGCCGAATGCTTTGTATGTCAGCCAGGTTCCGGGACCGGAATCCAACCGGTCGATGCCCTGAGATAGCCCTCGGCGCCATCCCAGTCTCACGCCGCTCTCCTGAACGCGTCCTCCGGAGATTCTATGGGCAGATGCCGGCAAGCTCCGTCGACCGGCTACGTTAGAATTCTAGAGTATCTCTCTCACTTTGCCGAGCTATCAGAGGACGGGCCTGCGCGGAACTCCTGCACAACACTCTCGACCCGGTCGAGCGCCAGGTCTACGTCCTCAGCCTCAATCATGCGGTGGGTGACGGCGCGAACCCTGGGCCTGCTCGGGTAGTTCAGCTTCACGCCGCTCTCGCGCAGGCGGTCGATGAAGGCACGGGGCGGGATATGGGAGGGCAGGCCAAACATCACGATATTGCTGAGGGTCTTCTCGGGCGAGCAGGTGACGCCCGGAATCCGGGAGAGTCCGGCAGCCAGTCGCCTGGCATTCTCGTGGTCCTGCTCCAGTCGGCCAAGCATGGTGTCCAGTGCCACGACCCCGGCCGCAGCAATGACCCCCGCCTGCCTCATGCCTCCGCCAAGCATCTTCCTCTTCTTTCGCGCTCGCGCGATGAACTCGTGCGAACCGCACAGCACCGAGCCGACCGGCGCACTCAGGCTCTTCGACAGGCAGTAGCAGACGGAGTCCGCCGGCGACGCCAGGTCCGCAGCAGGAACGCCGAGGGCCACTGCGGCATTGAATATGCGCGCTCCGTCCAGATGAACCGCGAGGCCATACCGGTGAGCAAGGTCGCATGCCGACGCGGTGTACTCTGCAGTAAGCACTGTGCCGCCACAGCGATTGTGTGTGTTCTCAAGAGAGAGAAGCGTGGTAGGCGGGAAATGGATATCCTCCATCCGGATGGTTGCCTCCACGCGACCCAGATCCATGGTGCCGTCCTCTTCGTTGCGGACGGTACGCAGATTGGCGCCACCCAGTGCCGAGGCCGACCCGACCTCGTACCACAGTATGTGAGCCTCGCTGCCAAGTATTATCTCATCGCCGGCCCGCGTATGCGTCAGGATGGCGAGCAGGTTGCTCATAGTACCGCTGGGCGTGAACAGGCCGTCCTCTTTCCCGAGCAGAGCCGCGGACCTCTGCTCCAGCAGATTGACGGTCGGATCCTCGCCGTAGACATCATCGCCCAACTCAGCCTCATACATAGCCCGCCGCATTTCATCAGTGGGCAATGTAACCGTGTCGCTGCGCAAATCGACTACTTTCATGTCAGTCCCTTCCCGGGGCGAACGAATCACCCCGAATTGATTCAGTCTTCTCCGGATAGTCCGATGGCGCCTAGATGCTACAAGTCGCCTGACTTCTTATCAAGTGGCAACTATGCAGGCGCAGCACTGTGCGCCGTTCTCTTGTAGGGCCAGGCTCCCGTGCCTGCCCGCCATCCGGTGGACGCACATCCATTCTCGCCGGTTTCACCCACGTCCGCCCTGCCTACATCCTCTGACACCCGGCACAATAGTAGATGCTCCCTCCCATGTATGCCTCCTTCTGGATTGGCGTACCGCATGCCAAACAGAATTGCCCGGCGGTGTTTCTGCTCAGTTTGGTCTTGTACCCTCCCGGCTTGCCTGAAAGGTCGTTCTCCGTGTCCCTGCCACCACGCGTAACCATTTCCGAGAGCGTGATCCTGACCGATTCGAGCAGCAGTCTTATGTCAGCACCGGACAGCGACCCGGCCCTCTTCTTCGGATGCGTCCCCGCGTTGAACAGGATATCTTGCAGAACTCCGTTGCCGAGCCCGGGAATCCTCTGTTCCGTGGCCAAGAACGCCTTCAAGGATAACCTGGCAGTGTCCTCGTTAAACAGTGAGTTGAAGTAGGCTTCGTCAAAACCGTCGGTCAGAGGAGATGGCTTCTCCTTGGCGACAAGATAGTACTTGTTGTCGTTCTTACCTTCGGGGAATGCGGACAGACCACCGTACATCTGCACCGAACCGACAAGAAACGAACCGTCGTCGAACTCCAGTAGCAGTTGGTGCTTGTCCGGTGGTATCTCGCCCTGCCCGAAATAGCGCAAATTCACGCCGTCGCTGAACAGTATCTTCGCGTTGCCGGCGGTTATCTCGACCTGTCCCCCATAGCTCGCGGCCTCGCCGACTACGTTGCCGCTCAGCAGGCTTCTGTACTCCTGAGGGTCGCCGAAATACCAGGCGAACTTGTGCGGACTCCGAGCAGCGATGACATTCCTGATGCTCTTCCCGCCTATAGTCGCATTGATCTGCTTCGCCAGAACAGCGGCCTCCGGTAGCTCAATCATGACTCTCCCCTCGAAGCCAGTTCCAGTGTGAAATGGAATCCTCGACAGCCTGAAGGTGTTGCTCAGTCATTCATTTCCACCTGGGTGCAGCCGCTGCCGCCTCGAGATCCGTCGGCGGTCGAACAACGTGCAACCAGAGGGTGTCGGGTGAGGTAGCTCCTCACGGCTGAACGCAGTGTGCCGGTCCCCTTGCCGTGAACAACCCAGACACGGTGCACACGGGCTCCGAACGATCTGTGCAGGAATTCATCGACGAGAGGGATAGCCTCATCAACCGTCAAACCGTGGAGATTGAGTTCATCGGATGGTGTTTTCATGTGGCCGCCGTCGGTTCCAGTATTATGACCTTGACCCGCCGTTGACGCCAGTGCCAGCTGAAGTCCTGGGACAGCAATGCCTATCTCAGGCGATCCGAACCCGCGGAGGCGCAGACAGAGGGTGTCGCCACGGTCCAACGACCACCCCACACATGAGAAAGGATGGGGTGTGGCGTTCCCGCATTTCCGTTGGCTCGCGTTTGCACGTGGTTCGTGGCAACATGCGACGCCGTTGGGCGTGCCCTTGCAGGGACAGGCTCCCACGCCTGCCCGCCACGGTGGGTGTAGCAATGTCCCTGGAATTCGGCATCCCAAAGTCTGGTGTCCCCGAAATCCAGATGGTATTGTTAGTAGGGCAGGTCACCGTCAGTATCACCGAGAAGACGGGGCCGACACCGGCGGTTGTCGGAGCGGTCCGCGTAAGCGGGTAGCCCCGATGCCAGGACGATGAGGAATCCGCACGTCTCGGGACAGTTGATGGGCTAGCACGCCCCTCAAGCTTTTCCAGCGACGGACAACGAAAGGAGCGCGACATGATTGACTACTCGTTCCATCACGTACATCTGAGCAGCCCGGACCCCTTCGCAGTGGCACAGTGGTTCGCTGACAACTTTGGCGCCGAAGTGATAAATCCATGGACCGAGCCGAACGGAGTCGGGCATGTGATTGTCAACCTCAAGGGCACCAATATCTTCGTCAAGGGCCGCCCTGATAAGCCAACGGTTGAGTCAAATAGCGCGAACGCGTACGGTCTGGAGCACATTGCCATCCTCGCGAGTGACATCGATGCTGCGGCGGTGGAACTCAAGGCCAAGGGCGTCACTTTCCTGGCGGACGTCAGCGGCACCTTGCTCCCGAACATTCGCCACGCGTTCTTGCGCGGACCCGACGACGTACTCATCGAGCTGATTGAGGTCAAGCCCACATAGCGCGGTCGCCGGCCCAATAGGGAGAAGACGCCCGCCTGCGTCTGTGCGCAGGTGGCA
>CAZQML010000168.1:0-4721 GCA_964594245.1 uncultured Dehalococcoidales bacterium
ACCGTATCCTGGTACAGGGTCGTATCCTCGAACCCCTTCGCCATCGCGGCGCCGGTGAGTTGCTGCCACCGGAGCAGATGCTCTCGCACGGCTCGATGCACATGAGCCGGCGCGTTCTTCGGGACATCCAGCCTCAGCGCGCGTTCGACGACCTCATATGCTACGGCGTCCGTGTTTCGCCTGGAGCGACTCGCAGTCCTGGTCAGTGCCGCGTCGATGCAGCGGCGGTCCGCGTCGGTGAGTCTACCGGCACCCCGGTAGTAGGTGCGATAGACCGGCAAAGCGGCCGTGACGTCGATGAGCGCGTTGACCAGTTGGGTAGCGCTGAGGTCGTACCCGGGATAGAGCCACCGCGCTACAGGCATCAGTATGTGCGCCAGTCGTGAGAGGTCGGCTCGGAAGAGCTGCGCCAGCGCCTTCCTCTTGTTGACAGATGTCAACTTCGCTCGTGTTGCACGCGTTCTTGAGGTCTTGCGGCAGTGTTGCTCCATCGTGGTCAGCCCTCGCTCGCCGACGAACAGGCCGTTCACCTCGTTCAGGAACTCGTAGCCTGTGGTGCCGTCCACCGGCCAGTCTGGCGGCAGGACCTCGTCTCCCGTCAGTATCTTCTCCACTACCACATAGGGTGTGTGGGGGGTGAAGTCCTGGGAGACGGTGACGCAGGTAGACCTCAACTGCGCCAGGTAGCGCAACGGTTGACGCAGCCCGTCGATGTGGTCCACACGGAAGCCGCAGACCGGACCCGAGGCCGCGAGCACCCGCAGCAGACCGTGGGTGGCCTCGAACATCTGCTCGTCCTCGACGCGGACGCCGACGAGGTCGTTGATGTCGAAGAATCGGCGGTAGTTGACGTGGTTGCGGCCGGATTTCCAGTACTCCAGCACATAGTGCTGCTCCTGCAGCATGTGGCGGAAGCCGCCGGGAGACAGGCCTGAGGCCGCCGCGCGCACGAGCCCGGCGATGTCGCCTTCTCCAGCTTCGGACGTTCCCTTCGGAGAGAGCATGAGGTCCAATAGCCGTTGCTTGGTCGTGACGCGGAGGGCGTAGACAACGTCAGGGCGGCTCACAGGCATCTCTCTCACGCTATGCAGTGCGGCTATGGAGCGCACGAGGCGGATGAACTCGTTCGACAAGGCGTCTGCAGGCATGTCCAGGAGAGGACTGAGGATGTGTCGGTAGGAGCGAAGGTCGAGGGGCAACTCGATCTCTCCGTACTTGAGCACCAGGCCGGAACTCGTGAGACAAACCGACATGTCTCCAGAATCGATCACATCGTCGAGAGGCGCCGGCAGGAGCGGCAGCATGACGCGGTTTCTGAGGCGCGGGCTGGGTGATTCCCAGTCGATATCGAACACATCGGCGTACGGCGACACCCTGCCGTGCTCCAGCACGTCACGCCACCACGGGTTCTCCACCGAGGCGGCCATGTGGTTGGGCACTATGTCTAGGAGTATTGACAGCCCGTGCCGGCACGCGCATGCGCAGAGTCTTCGCCAGCCCTTCTCTCCTCCGAGTTCCTCGCTCAACCGCGCAGGGTTGGTGGTGTCGTATCCGTGGGTGCTCCCAATACGAGCCTGGAGGATGGGCGAGCAGTACAGCGTGGAGATGCCAAGTGCGGCGAGGTACGGCACGAGCGCGGCCGCGTCCTCGAATCCGAAGTCACGGTGCAACTGCACCCGGTAGGTTGCCCGTGGCACGCTCATGTCCAAGCTAGCCCGTGCGTACTTTGAGGTGCCCCCCGAGGACATCGAACTGTTGCAGCCAGGCAGCTGCGGCTGCGTCGCCTCCGTCTGCCCTGACTCTGCGTTCCTGGCGCGCGGTCGAAAGCATGCGGTAGTAGAGTGTCTGTACCTCACCAAGGTCGACCTGGAACGGAAGGTCGTGACTCATCTCAACTGCGGCTGTCAGTGCGGACAGCAGGTCCGCATCATCGGGATTGTCGAACAGAGCGTTCATCATCCGTCCGAGGGTTCGTTGAAGCAGATACCCGTGTCCTTCCAGGTCCAGTTCTGAGCCCCACGTGCCTGCGTCTGCCACGAGCGTCTCGACACGTGCCCTGTCGAGCGTTTCGGCATCGATAACGCGACGAAGGTCGGTGTTGATGATGAACTCGGCTGCGTCCTTGAACGCCTTGGGCAGAGGATTGCCCATCTCGGTCAGATACCGCATGGGAGGGTAGTGGTGCTCATATACCTGCCGGAAGACCTGTTCGATGTTGGAGAGCGTGGATTCGAGGATGTGCGCCATCACCTTTCGTTGCTCATCCCGGAACAGAGACTTGAGGGAATAGGTCGAAGTGCCGAAGTGTCGGTCGAGCCTTCTGATGACTTCTGCGTACTCTGCCGATGCAAAGCCCGCGCCCAGGTCTTGCTTCATTCGTGCGTATTCTGTGTCTCCTTGATACTCCCGGACGCCCGCATTGACCGAATGCTCGCCAAAGTAGAGGACTCCGAAAGCAAACAGTCCGGGTTCGGTGGTTGTCTCTGAACTCAGCTTCACCTTGCCTACCGCCAGGCGTGCCTTGCCCATGTCGGTAGTCTCAAGGTCCTCCACGGTCACCGGATAGCAGAACACCTTGACTTCACCCTCATACGACTCGAACAGTGAGCTGACGGCGAAATGCGCGGCCACTGTGATGAGGTCGACCATCGCCTGCTTCACGAACCGTTCATAGATGCGCCGGCCGTCTCCCTGTTCGGGCAGGTTGCTCCGAGCCTCGGAGAGCAGTGTGAGGAACTTGCCTTCGGTGTCGTTCCCGAGAAGCTCGTGCGCGAGCTGTGCCACCCGTCCCGCATACTGCATCACCTGCACGGTCTCGATGCCGGACAGATCGTCGAAGAACCAGCCGCAACTCGTGTACATCAGCATGGCGTGGCGCTGGAGTTCCATCAGCTTCAGGAACGTGATTCGTTCTCCCGCGTCCAACACGTGGTGAGCATGCTGTCCCAAGAAGGCGTCAATACTCTGCGGAGACCTGTTGAGAATGATGCGGATGTAGTCATCGCGCGCCGCCCACGGGTCATTGACGAAGCGTCGCACCTGCTCCTCGTACAGGGGGCCGACGGCATCCCGGAGCCAGTCGAGTGCTGCGCGCAGGGGAGCACGCCAGGCTTGATTCCATCCTGCGTGTCCGCCGGTGTTGCAGCCGCAGTCGCTTCGCCATCGCTCAACACCGTGGAAGCAACTCCACGAACTGTTCTCAAGGATCTCGACCTCGTGTTCAGGCGGGTGCTTCTCCAGGTACTCGCCGTAGTTTGTGATGCGAGCGAGGCCATTGGCCTCAATATGTTCAAGCGCATACGCCAGCGCCATGTCGCCGAAACGGTGGTGATGCCCGAACGTCTCTCCGTCAACTGCGACATGGACGAGTCGAGGCCACTCGCAGCCTTGGGCGAATGCCCCCGTCAACCTGTCAGCGAGCGACTCTCCACTTGAGAGAATCCCTCCAAATGCGATCTCCTTGGCGATGGGCCCGTTGTAGAAGAACAGCGCGATACTGCGCCCCGATGGAAGGTGCTGCAGATACGCGGTCGTGGTGTCCACCTTCTCGCCGGTAGCGTCCTGCCATTCGGCATTGCCAATGCGTCTCACCCGTGCCGCCTGCCGTGGCGCCAGGATGGTGAACTTGATGCCGTGCTCCGCCAGCACGTCGAGAGTCTCTATGTCGACCGCCGTCTCAGGTAGCCACATGCCCTCGGGTGAACGCCCGAACCGGTGCTGGAAGTCGGCCAGGCCCCAGCGAACCTGGGTGACCTTGTCCCGCCTGTTTGCGAGCGGCATTATCATGTGGTTGTAGGCCTGTGCGATGGCTGAGCCGTGTCCTGAGAAGCGCTCGATGCTCTCGCGGTCGGCTGTCTGAATGGCCTCGTATGTTGAGGGGAGGCTCTTCTCCAACCACGAGAGCAGAGTCGGGCCGAAGTTGAAACTGACACGCGAGTAGTTGCTGACAATCTTCGTGATGTAGCCCTCGTGGTCTAGTATTCGCGATTCGGCGTTGGGCGTGTAGGATTCCGCGCTGACACGCTCGTTCCAATCGTGGTACGGATAGGCTGAGTCCTGTATCTCCACCTGTTCCAGCCACGCGTTCTCCCGGGGAGGCTGGTAGAAGTGCCCGTGTACGCACACGTAGTTTTCCATGCTTTCTGTTACTCCACTGCTCTCGATAGTAGCACTGCGGACTGTGGTGGGAGTGTCAAACCGGCGCCGGAATCCACCTCCGGATAATCAGGCAGCCGACTGCCGTCTCCCATCCACCTGCAATCCGATGAATCCAACAGCTTCCTCCATCGCCCGTGGAGGAAGTCCCCGCTGACCGACGAGTCCTTTCTGTCGAAGTTCAGAGCGAGGACCACATCGCTTGCGGCATGCTCGCGTCGCACCAGGAGCGCACGGCTTTCAGGCGGCACCACTGACGCCGCTACCGGGGTTCCTTCGCGAAGCGCAGGCACGGTCTGTCGAAGCCTGAGGAGCTCGCGATAGAATGAGAGGAGCACTCCGTGATGCGCAGTCTCCCGTTCCTGCCACTTCAGTCTTGCGCTCAGAAAGGTACCGGTGTCCTGGGGGTCGGGTAGGGCTCCCTGCCACCCGAATCCTGCGAACTCCTCCCTGCGACCCTTTCTCACAGCCTCCACAAGGGTGGGATCCGAGTGGCTCACGAAGTATGGGAACGGTGCAGTCTCCCCGTACTCTTCACCCCTGAACAGGAGCGGGATATTGGGCGA
>CAZQML010000169.1:0-3899 GCA_964594245.1 uncultured Dehalococcoidales bacterium
TCAATCGACCTGGGAGGCCAGCAGCAAGGCATATGGGTCACGGGACGCGGCGAGGTGCAGGCCGTGCCGGACGTGGCAAGCCTGAACCTTGGTGTCCAGGCGCAGGCAACAACGGTGGCGGCAGCCCAGCAGCAGGCCAGCCAGGCCATGGATGCTGTGATGACAGCGCTGGACGACAGTGGCGTTGCAGAGAAGGACATCCAGACGACGAGCTTCAACATCTGGCAGCAGTCGCGCTGGGACCCCGACACGCAGCAAGAGATTGTTACCGGCTACCAGGTCTCCAACAGCATCCAGGTAACGGTCCGCGATGTGGACACCGTCGGTGAGGTGATAGACGCGGCGGTGACTGCCGGAGGAGACTACATCCGCGTGAACGGAATTCAGTTCGAAGTGGACGACCCATCTGGCTACCTGGAGGAAGCACGCGAGAAGGCCATGGCCGACGCGAAGGCAAAGGCCGCACAGCTCGCCGATCTCGCGGACGTCACCCTGGGAGAGCCGTCCTTCATTACCGAGGGCTTACAGACCCCGGTCGTCTATCCCATGCGCACCTACGCCGCAATGGACATGGAGGAGTCGGGCGGCGCACCATCCATCAGTGCGGGCGAGACCACTATCGTGGCGACCGTCCAGGTTGTGTATGACATCGCCTGATAGCAGACACATCCCTTCCAAACACACGGGGGCCGCACGTGCGGCCCCCTTCTGTGTCAGCGGGCCGTCGATAGCGCCGTAGTACACTGCAACGCTACCGGGTCCTTGAACACAGCGCCCCAATGCGCGATACTGTCTCCGCAGACACGGCGTCGCAGGCAGCGCAACACCCACTACGAAGTGAGAGGAGACCACCGTGAAAGACGACAGGTCAGCCATCGCGAAGTACTTCACAATACTGCTCATCTGGCTCATCCCCGTCGCTTTCATCCTGATTGTTGTCCTCTATCCTGTGGAGGACTACCTGCGAGACATACTCGTGCTCCCCGTCATCATCGTGCTGCTGTATGTCTCCTTCCTTCTCGCCCCAATGTTCAGACCTCTGAAGAACGTGGACTACTTCGACGAGCTCCCTGCAGCAATCGAGCGCTTCGTGGACTCCCAGCGGGTACGCAAGGACGCCCGCGACCTCATCAGGCTCTACCACGACGGCACGCTTCCGAACGTGTACGAGCTGTCAGACCTCACCAAGTTCCAGAAGGATGTCCTGCGGATGGCCGAGTCCCTGCGAGCCGATGCCGGATGGCACAGCAGCAACCATCAGGTTTCCCAGGACCTGCTCGACCGAATCGAACAGCTCATGGGGCTCCGCCAGGAGGAACTCGACGAGGCGATGACCACTCCGGTATCCAAGCCCCGCCATCGCCCGCGCCGCTAGTGGTGACCGGCTTGCGCTCTGTCACATCCGTGCGGCATATGTAGACCACCCACGGCCAAGCGGACGGTCCTTCCTGCTAGAAGCCCACCGCAGACAACATCCCCAGCGAGAGAAGAAGCGCCGCCACGAATACCGAATAGTGCAGTCTCTCTGCGAAGCGCCAGTCCCTCCTGAGCCACGCCCGGACACAGAGGAAGCCCGGCGCCAGCGCCGCCACCGCGCAGAGCACAAGCCCGAGGCGGACCGGGGTGGAACCAAGCGCCTCAAGCAACCGGGCCATGCCGGACTCGCCAGGCGAGAGTAGCGCCAGAATGCTCGCAACAATCAGAACGAGGACCACAGCAAGCGGGACAGCCGCGGCCCAGAGCCGCGCCGCAGACAGGCTGTCCGTAGCCGCCGCCCTCTCTCCTGCACCTCGTACGGCTTGCAACGACCAGACAAGTGTTGACACCAGGAGGAACCCCAACATTCCCCCCGCCGCGAGAAGCATCAGCACATCAGATTTCTCGATAATCATCTCCCGAGACAACGTCATTTCCGGGCTTTCCTCGACAGACCTACGCCATCACCCAATTGAAGACCGGCGGCGCGAGGCCCCCGATGAGACTGAGGTGGAGACGTTCCCGTGTGCCGCGCGCCCCACCACCCGGAGTGCGTCCGACGGCACTGTAAGCAGCAAAGGTGAGTGCTGTCAACCGTTTGACAGGGCACACGTGGCAGGCTAATCTCACCGGTTGAGCATGTGTGGTGGAGGGAGAAACAGCCCGCCGGGGCAAGCTATGCCAGCCGGGTCCGCTCTCCCCGACAGAGAGCAAAGGAATCGCGGGCATGAAGGAACCCGTTGAGAAGCTGGCAGCCGGAGGAGATGTCTCCAGCGACGTGCGCGAGCTCGTGCGCCGCCTCGGAGGCATAGAGAGATTCGTGCAGCCGGAGGAGCGCGTGCTCGTGAAGCCGGCGTGCAACAGTCCCTTCGGATTCCCGGCCACAACCGACATCGAGGTCATCCGGGCGGTCGTCGAGTTGCTGCGTACGAGGACCACGCATGTCACCGTTGGCGATTCCTCAGGATTCATCAACAAGCCAACGCGCGACGCATTCGATGGGATGGGGCTCTCCGGTCTGGCAAGAGAGATGGATTTTCCCCTCGTCGACTTCGACGAGCACGACTGGGTTCTCCGCAGCGACACCCGCGCCGGCAGGCTCAAGGAGGTCCACGTCACCTCCAGGATTGATGAATTCGACCGCCTGGTATTCCTGCCCACTCTGAGAACGCACGCGTGGGCACGCATCACACTTAGCCTCAAGCTGGGCATGGGACTCATACCTGTGGCCGACCGGAAGCACATGCACCGAACGGCGCTCGAGGAGATGATAGGAGAGCTCAACCTCTACTTCCGACCCGACCTCATAATACTTGACGGCCGAAAGTGTTTCATCTCGGGCGGGCCGGACACGGGCGAGGAGCGCGCGCCAGGGGCGCTGCTTGCGTCCACCGGGCGGGTCGCCATCGACACGGAGGCGGTGCGGATACTCAAGCAGTTCAATGCAGACGGCCTGGACATGCCCGCGGAGGACGTGCCGATGATACGTGTCGCGCGGGCTCTCGGGCTGCCTTAGAAGTGAAGACACCTGTCACACGGAACGGGAGTGTCGGCGACCGTGCGCCGCGTTCCCTATTGACATAGCTAGGCGGCACCTAGCATACTGCCATGCCTCTTGCCGGCAAGCGTCCGGCAGACGATGGAGGTCTGCATGAGGTCAAACATAACTCCGGGTCTCACGGGTCGCCTTCTTCCGGCCCTCGCAATAGTCGCACTGGGACTCCCCTTCTGGGGAGCGCCCACCCTTGCGGCGGACGACACCTCCGAGTGGTCGAAGGTCACCACGCCTTCCCACGAGGACCTTGTAATCCTCCCCGGCTCCGACATCATCGACTACGCCACCGCCGGCCCGGGCCGCGAGACACTCTATGCCATTGGCCTGTGGTACGACGAGTGCCTCAAGGCACCCGGCTACCAGTACTGGAAAGACGACGAGAACGTGATGAACGAGCAGCTCGTTCCACGCCTCTGGAAGTCGTCGGACGGCGGCATGACGTGGCAGGACCGGACGGCAGAGGTCCAGGACGCCGCCAACATGCCCACCAACGAGGAGTTCGTCTTCTTCTCCGCCGTCGCTGCGGCCAAGGACGATGAGGACTTCGTCATGGTGGCGGGCTACACGAAGGAAGGCCACTCAAGTTCCGAGGCGATGGTGGCCGGTTCGACCGATGGCGCCGACAACTTCTCGATTGCGGGCTGCGGCGACATACCGGGAGAGATCCTCTGCATGGCCGTGTCAGTCGAGCAGGACGGCGTCAGGCAGATAGCGGCAGGCACGAAGGACCTGCCCCCTGCTGGAGCCGGTGGAAGGGTATGGCGACTCGAGGTCGGCAGCTACTGGCACGGCTACTGGCTCGACACCAGCGACTACGACGGCTGGCTCGCAGCCCCGGCTTGGACCAGCAAGAGCAGCGTGTTTGCAG
>CAZQML010000170.1:0-12347 GCA_964594245.1 uncultured Dehalococcoidales bacterium
CCTTGATTGCTGACGCCATCGCGTTTCGTTGCCGTGCCACTCCATCAAGTCACTGCGGCCGATTCAGACTGCGACGAACCGCCCTCCCTCTCGTGCCGATCTCTATGAACCGACATAGCCGGGGCCCGATGCCCGAAGGAATGCGAAACAGCATATGAACTATCGCGAAGACATACGCAATGTAGCCATTATTGCCCACGTAGACCACGGCAAGACCACTCTGGTGGATGCCATGCTCAAGCAGAGCAATGTCTTCAAGAACAACGACAAGGTGGGCGAGCTGGTGATGGACCAGAATGTCCTCGAACGAGAAAGAGGCATCACCATCATGTCCAAGAACACTGCCATTATCTACAAGGGCGTGAAGATAAACATCATCGATACTCCCGGGCATGCAGACTTCGGCGGTGAAGTGGAGCGTGTCATAAGCATGGCCGATGGCTGCCTGCTCCTGATTGACTCTGTCGAAGGACCCATGCCTCAGACCATATTCGTACTGCGCCACGCGCTCAAGAGAGGGCTGGTCCCGATTGTCATCATCAACAAGATAGACCGGAAGAACGCACGGATACCCGAGGTGCTGAATCTAACACAGGACCTATTCCTGGAACTTGCCACTACTGCGGAACAACTCGATTTTCCCGTGCTCTACGCGAATGCCAAACAGGGGGTTGTCTCCACGGACCCCGGAGTGAAGGGCAGCAATGTTTTCCCGCTGCTGGACGCCATCCTGGAGACTGTGCCACCCCCACGAATCGACACCGGCCCATTCCAGATGCTGGTCTCAAACCTGGATTATGACAATCACAAGGGCAAGATTGCCATCGGCAGAATATGGCGAGGCAAAGTGGCCCCGCGTGACCAGATAGTCTCCATAGACGCTGATGGTACCGCCACTCCGTTCGAGATTGCCGAGGTCTTCACGCACCTTGGACTTGCCCGGCTGGAGGCAGATGAGGTGGAGGCAGGCGATATCGTGGCAGTAACCGGCATCAAGAAAGCCTCCATCGGAGACACTATTTCCAGTCCGGAGCGAATTGAAGCCCTGCCCCGCATTGAGATAGGCGAACCGACAGTGGAGATGACTTTCGGTGTCAACACTTCGCCGCTTGGCGGACGCGAGGGCACCTACTGCACCACACGCCATATCAGAGACCGCCTCTACAGAGAACTGGAGGTCAATCTGAGCCTCAGGGTGCAGGACACTGACACCGCGGACACGTTCATGGTCAAAGGGAGAGGCGAACTACACCTCTCGATTCTGATTGAGACCATGCGCAGGGAGGGCTTTGAGTTCGAGGTATCGAAGCCTGAGGCCATCACCAAGGTAGTCGACGGCACGCTCATGGAGCCCGTCGAGGACCTCATTATCGACACGAAGGAAGGCTACATCGGCGTCCTCACCGAGATGCTCAGCAAGCGCCAGGCGGCACTCAAGAACATGCACAATGATGGACAGGGCAGTGTCCGCCTTGAGTTTCGCATACCCACCAAGGGACTCATAGGTTTTCGCAGCAGCTTCCTGACTGCCACCAGGGGCGACGGCATAATGAACACAACCCCCATCGGCTACAAACCGTGGCAGCGGGATCTCGTGTCTTCCAGAAGCGGCGTTCTGGTAGCATCGGAGCGTGGAAGGGTCACGGCCTTCGGCATCGAGAATGCCCAGGGTCGAGGCCTCACTTTCGTCCACCCCGGCACCGTGGTCTACGAAGGCATGATAGTTGGCACCAATCCACGCACACGAGACATCGCCGTCAACGTGTGCAAGGAGAAGAAGAAGACCAACATGCGCTCTTCCACGGCCGATATCGCCACCAAGCTGGCGCCACCGATAGACCTGAGCCTGGAGGAGTCAATCGATTTCATCGCACAGGATGAACTGGTTGAGGTAACCCCGGAGAACATCAGGTTGAGAAAAAAGCTCCTAACTCAAACACAGCGGCTGAGGGCCTATGCCTCTACCAGCAAGGGCGTGGCCGTCCAGGCGTAGTGAGCGCGCATCCAGTGCTAAGCCTTGATGGCACTGCCTTCGCGGCCATTGCAGCGCTGGAACCACCTACCACCCCCTCTGCCTGGACGCCTCGTACATCACCAGCGCGGCTGCGACCGAGGCGTTGAGAGAGCTGATTCTCCCCTTCATCGGAATCGATGCAATCGAATCACATCTCTTGCGTACAAGTTCTGATACGCCTTTGCCTTCCGCCCCTATCACGATGGCAATCGGCACGGTGAAATCCATCTGCGTGTAATCAGCCTCTCCACCGAGGTCTATGCCAACCACCCAGACGTTGTTCTCTTTCAGCGTTCGTATCGCCTGAGCGATATTGGCCACTCTCGACACAGGCACATACTCCACAGCTCCGGCCGACGCCTTCGCCACGGCTGCGGTCAATCCCACAGCACGCCTGGAGCGGATCACCACGCCATGGATGCCGCTTGCCTCTGCGGTCCTGAGTATGGCCCCCAGGTTATGAGGGTCCTCTATGCCATCGAGTATGCAGTACAGAGGCGGTTCGCCTCGCTCTCTCGACAACGCCAGCAGGTCCTCCAGTTCAACATAGTCCTTCGCCGCCGCATACGCGATGACACCCTGGTGTGCGGAGGTCGTGCTCGCCTCATCTATGACGCTCCGGTGCACATAGTCAACCGGTATCTTTCCGGCTCGCGCGAGCTGCAGAATCTCCGCGACTGCGCTGTGCCGTCCCGTATCGCTTGCCAGAAGCAGCCGATTCACAGACCGGCCGGACCTGAGCGCCTCCAGGACGGGGTTTCTACCCTCGATAACGTCTACCATCACATGCACGCCGGAACCCTGACCGACTCCGGTAGGCTCCTTGCATTCCCTCCTGAGTCCATTGCCACCGTCTGCTTCGCGGGAAAGATAGACGGGACAGTCGCCCGCCTTCCCACAACAGCGACACCACGGCAACTCTAGTTGCCACATCCCATTCGAGTCAACTCACACCGATGCATTCCCGTCAGGGCACCGGGTCCTTTTCGCTCCATCGCGAGGGATTTCCGTGACCGAACCAACCTGGGTCACACTTCAGTGCCCCCGGACTTGCAGGGGTTTTCAGGCTTCCGCCATCATTGCGGGAAAGCTCGGTCCCCTCTTCATTGCGCGCCGTGCAAATTCACAACGAAGATAGCCGGCGTGAACACAAGAGCAGTCAAGACAACCCCAAGCCTGCAACCAATTGCGGCGAGAGCCACGATTGACTACCGTACCCCGACGACCGCCGGCAGGACTCCAGTCTGCCAGGGACCGAACAACAGGGGAAGGCAACCCTTGCTCCCGAGGCAATGATCCTCTCGTCGGCAAGATGGAGCGAGGCAATCGTTCGTCTTGACGCCTGCGCTGAGTTGGGGCACACTAGCTTCATGTTCCGGAATCCAACGAAGGGAGCATCAGTGAAGAAAGGTCTAGCCCGCATGCTGGTGATAGCCATTGTCTCTGCTGCGATGCCGTGTGCCGCCGGTTGTGAAGGTGAGGTCTCCTTCACGACGGCCAAGCTGAGCGAGGCCACCATGGCCCAGGGCGTCAACGACGAGAACAAGCCGGTCAATCCCACGAATACCTTCGCACCGGATAGTCCGCAGATATGGTGTTCTGTGAAGCTATCCAATGCGCCCGAGGACACCGAGGTCAACTCGATCTGGATATACGTTGGCGGGGAGTTGGAGGACGTGACCGACTTCGAGATAGACCAGTTCAGTGTCGTCACGGACGGAACGAGATACATCAGCTTCTCCATGAACCGCCCGGACAACGGTTGGCCCAGGGGGGATTACGAGCTCGGGCTCTACGTTGATGGCAAGGAATCCGAGACTCTGCCGTTCTCTGTAGCCTGAGATTGCTCAAGCAACGCCTCGAGGCGTCCCTGCAACATGAACTGCCCGGCAATCCTGTGGCCTTGCAGGCGACAGCGACTTAGGCTATCCTATGACAGGCTCGGCGACGCTTCACTCCCACGCCGTGCATTTCCGTACGAGATGGCCGGTGTGAGAGAAGCAAGCATGCAGGAGAATCGAAGTCCGCAGCCGATTACGACGAGAGCCGCAATTGACTGTCGTGCCGCGACGACCACCGGCACTGCGAGGTTCCCCACCCTGCAGCATTTCAGGCGACTGCTGAACTGGAAAGACGGCGGAGTGCGCAAGAAGCTTGTTCTGATTGCCCTGCTGCCCTCAGGCATTGCCTGGGGCTACATCTTCTATCTCAGTTGCGCCGCAGGCTTCGTCATATCGCACTACTGTGGCGGAGAGGAAAGCGGCAGGCCAGGCCGAGTGAAATCAATAATCATCCCCTTGCACAGACACGAGCTTCACCTGCACCACTGGTTTCTTGCTACTCTGGCGGCCGTTGGCGGCGCGTTGCAGAGCTTCTTCGTGGTGCGTCCGGAGCTATTCTACGGTGTTCTCGGCGGGCTGGTCCTCCAGGGCATCTACTGCTACAAGGACTGGCATCGGATTGTTAGGAAGAGAGTCCTTCTCCCGGCTCTCCAGCAAGCCGACGTCGCGAACTGCCGGGGCTTGGACCCGCAACCTGCCCGGATTGCGGTTTGACCCGCCGGCACGCAAGCGTCTCTGCCATACGGATTGCCGTCAAGCGACACGGCCGTATCTCGATGCTCGAACGGGCTGTGCAAGACATAAGCCCCGTCACAGCGACCTCCCGGATGTAGCCGTTTTCACTCACGCCGACCCCCACAAGACCCCACCTGCCCGCCATGCCAGAGCGACGCACGTATTGCCTGTCGCAAGCAGCTGAAGCATAATGGAACACGGAACCCGCACGAATGGCCGCACTTGCCCTCGCGAAGAAAGCGTAGGAAACAGAATTGAGTCTCTACAACACACTCGCCAGACACGTCCTCGCGCCATCCCTGGACCTCCTGAGAGGCACCCACACGATGAAAGTGCCTTTCGGAGCTTGAGGAGTCGCAGTGGTGGCCGCGGGAGCGCATCGAGGAGCTCCAGGCGGAGCGGCTACGGAACCTTGTGCGACATGCATTCGAGAATGTCTCATACTACAGGCACATTATGGAGGAGCGGGGACTCGAGCCCGGGGACATCAAGTCGGCCTCTGACCTTGCCCGGTTGCCGATTCTGACGAAAGAAGACATCCGCACGAATAGTCGCGATCTCATGGCAATAGATTTCCCCGCCTCGAAGCTGCGAGCCATGGCCACGAGCGGCTCGATGGGAGAACCGCTCCACTTCTACGGTACGAGAGAAGAGCAGTTCACGCGAGGACTGGCGCGGACCTTGCGTGCACTGCGATGGGCGGGAATCGAGATAGGCGACCGATATGCACTTATATGGCGGCCCCGGCACTATCAGCGTAGGAAGGACAGGCTGCTCCACAAGCTGAGTCTCCGCTTCAAGCGCGAAGTCGAGATGGACACCGGCACGCTATCGCAAGAAACGCTCCCGCTATTTGTCCGCAGGATGCAGACCGCCCCCATTCGGGCACTGTTAGGTGCACCGCCCGTGCTGGCACTCATGGCCGGCTACCTGAAGGAGCACAATATCCGTGTGCCGCACATCCGCTCGGTCGTTTCCGGCGGCGAGCAGCTGCTGGACCACGACAGAGCACTGCTGAGGGAAGTGTTCGAGACCGAGCCATTTTCGAAGTACGGCTCCTTCGAGGCATATGACATCGCGAGCGAGTGTGAGGCACACGCAGGCCTTCACGTACAGTCAGAGGACATCCTCGTAGAGATAGTGGCTGACGACGGCACGCATCTCCCACCGGGTGAGATGGGGCGCATTCTCATCACGAACCTTCACAGCTTCGGTATGCCGTTTATCCGATACGAGGTAGGCGACCTCGGCTCTCTGGACCCGACGCCGTGCATGTGTGGCAGGGAACTACCCCGTCTCGTAGGCATGGTCGGCAGGATGAGCGAACTCATCGTCACCAGATCCGGCCGTCGTGTCTTCGGCGCCGACCTGTGCCTGGAACCCCTGGAGGCATTCGGCGTGCGCCAGTATAGACTGGTTCAGGAAGATGTCGACAGCGTGGACGTGTACCTGGTGTGGAGCAGGGATGTCACAGAGGTGCAGCAGACCGAGCGCTCCGGGCAGATAGCCGCCATACTAGCCGGGAACATCGGTGACGGAGTACGGGTGCAGGTGCACACGCTCGATGACATCAAGCCAACGGCAGGGGGTAAGCACCTGTTTATCGTTTCCAAAATCGCAGCACGCGGTGCCCGTGCCAGTCAACCTCAAGGGGAACGCGCATGATGCTCTACAACTCCCTCGCCCGACACGTCCTCGCGCCATCCCTCGACGTTCTGAGAGGCACCCACACGATGAAGTGCCTTTCGGAGCTTGAGGAGTCGCAGTGGTGGCCGCGGGAGCGCATCGAGGAACTCCAGGCAGAGCGGCTCCAGCGCCTCATCAAGTACGCGTACGAACGTGTACCCTACTACCGCGCAATCATGGATGAGCGAGGGTTGAAGCCTCACGACATCCAGTCCGCAACAGACCTTCAGAAACTGCCGGTGCTCACGAAGGGCCTCATACGCGAGAACTTCGACAAGCTTGTCGCCGAGGACTTCCCGCGAGAGAACCTGCGCCCGGGGGAATCAGGCGGTACGACAGGCGAGCAACTGCACTTCTACTCGACGCGTCACGAACGACTCAATCTCGCCTGCGCCCGCTGGATACGGTTTCTGGAGTGGACGGGTGGTCAGTTGGGCGATTCCCATATGATCATGGGCCAACACGGCCCACAACGGAGAGGGCCGAGAGAGCAACTGCTGGGACAGATAAGCGCACGCCTCCAGCACTCACAGGCAGTCGACACAATGGCCGTAAGTGAGGAGAACCTGCCCGCCATCTTGAGCCTGGTCCAGCAGGCACGCCCCAGATCAATACACTCGTACCCGAGCACTCTGGCGCTGCTCGCCTCTTACGCCAGGGCGGAAGGAAAGGCTTGCCCCTACGTCCCCTCAATCTGCCTCGGAGGAGAACCGATTCTCGACCGCCAGAGATGGATTGTGCAAGAGGTGTTCGGCAGCGATCCGTACGACAGGTACGGCTCCAACGAGTTTCACGGGGTTGCCGGACAGTGCGATGCTCGAGGTGACCTGCACATATTCGCCGAGGACTTCATTATCGAGGTAGTGGATAAGCATGGAGCACCTGTCTCGACCGGCGAGCGAGGCCGACTGCTCATCACGAGCCTGCACAACTATGGGATGCCGTTCATCCGCTACGATATCGGCGACATCGGCTCGCTGTTGCCCGACGCGTGCTCCTGCGGGCGAGGCCTCCCTCTCATGAGCCAGCACATAGGAAGAACCAGGGAGCACATCTACACGAGGTCGGGCGCGCCCATCGCTGCGATGGATATTAACGTGGCGGGCGTTCTCCCGCCCGGCACGACCCAGTACCAGCTTTCGCAAGAGAACATCGGTAGCTTCATGCTGCTGGTAGTCCCTCCGGGTTCTCTCAGCCCGGACACGTGGGACATGGTCGGCAGTCGCCTCACAGGGCTCTTGAGAGCAAGACTTGCTGAGCCCACCAGCGTGGAGCTTCGGCTAGTCGACAGGATAGAGATGAACCTGTCAGGCAAGCGACTGTCTTTTGTCTCAAGGGTCGACGCAGCAGCCATAAAGACACAGTGAGACCTCACTGGGAGGGTCTACATACACCACCTCATGTTACTGCTAGTGTGCGCTTGTCCTCTCAAACCTACGCGGGCATAATCAAGTTGCCCGAATGGCCTTAGCGATGAGGGCTACCGGGGCAAGCGGCCGGCCGACAGGAAAAACGACAGAGGACTACCGTGAACTTCTACAACACGCTCGCCCGACACGTCCTCGCTCCTTCGTTCGACCTCATCCGGGGAGCCCACACCATGAAGTGCCTCACGGAGCTGGAAGAGTCGCAGTGGTGGCCACGAGAGCGCATCGAGGAACTCCAGGCCGAGCGGCTTCAGCGCCTCATCAGGTACGCGTACGAGCGTGTGCCCTACTACCGTAGGGTTATGAATGAGCGTGGGTTAAGACCCGCCGACATCCAGTCCACCGCGGACCTTGCGAAACTGCCGGTGCTCACCAAGGACTTGATACGCGCCAATTTCGACGACATGCGGGCAGAGGGCTACCCCCGGAGCGAACTGCTCCCAGGGCGAACGGGTGGCTCAACCGGTGAGCCACTGCTCTTCTACAACACGAAGGCAGCCCTGTACGACCACGGGTACGCCAGGGATCTGCGGGCGAGGGGATGGGCAGGGATCAGACTCGGAGACAGGACTGTGATGGTTCGCATAATACGCCAGCCGGAAAGGACCCGGGAACGCACACTTCGCAGGTTGAGTCATCGTCTCGGGCGGATCACCGAAGTGGACACGAGGTCCGTCTCGGAGCAGACTCTGCCGGGTATCGTGCGTATGCTTCATCGGGTGCGCCCTCGCGCTTTCACCGGCTATCCCAGTTTCATAGCCCACGTGGCCTCCTTCATCAAAGACTCCGGCCAATCCGCTCCCCCCGTTCATTCGATCCTGACCCGCTCAGAACAGCTCTTCGAGCACCAGAGAAGGCTCATTAGGGAGGTATTCCACTCGGAGCCATACTCGAGATACGGCTCCCACGAGGCGTACGAGATGGCGACCGAGTGCGAGGCGCACTCCGGTCTCCACGTTCATGCAGAGGACATCATCGCCGAGGTCGTGGACGATGACAACAACCCTGTTCTTCCAGGTCAGCAGGGCCACATCCTCATCACCACTCTGCACAACTACGGCATGCCGTTCATCCGCTACGAGAACGGGGATGACGGCTCACTTGCCACTTCCTCCTGTCCCTGCGGTCGCGGGCTTCCGCTGCTTGGCACGCTTCTCGGGAGGACAACCGACTTCATCTACACGCCCTCAGGCAAGCGCATCCCGGGAGTGAGCCTGTCGTCGGAGCCCCTCGCCATTGTCGGGGTCACGCAGTACCAACTCGTGCAGGAGGAGCTCGACAGAGTAGTCATACACGTCATTCTGCCATCTGTGACGGAACCCGAAGAACAGGCTGAAGTTGGCCGCCGCATCGAGGATCTCCTGCGCAGGGTGCTGGGGGACGACATGCGCATAGAGGTGAAGTTCATCGACCACATAGAGCCAACCGCCGCAGGTAAGTATGTACCCATTGTCTCCATGGTGGACCCCAACTCCTGGCTCGGACAGGAAGGAAGGCAGCGGTGACGCTCTACAACACGCTCTCCCGACACGTCCTCGCTCCCTCGTTCGACCTCATCCGGGGAGCCCGCACCATGAAGTGCCTCACGGAGCTGGAGGAGTCGCAGTGGTGGCCACGGGAGCGCATCGAGGAACTCCAGGCCGAGCGGCTTCAGCGCCTCATCAGGTACGCGTACGACCGTGTGCCCTACTACCGTAGGGTTATGAATGAGCGTGGGCTAGGACCAGCCGACATCCAGTCCACCGCTGACCTTGCGAAACTGCCGGTGCTCACCAAGGACCTCATACGCGCCAATTTCGACGACATGCGGGCAGAGGGCTACCCCCGGAACGAACTGCTCCCAGGGCGAACGAGTGGCTCAACCGGTGAGCCTCTTCTCTTCTATGGAACGAAGTCAGCCCTATACGACGGTGGATACGCCGTGGGTCTCCGGTCAATGGGATGGGCAGGGCTCAGACTCGGAGACAGGACCGTGTCGATCTGCGGAGTTCGTCGGCCGGAGAGGGTCTGGGAACGCACGCTTCTCGGGTTGAGCCTGCGTCTCCAGCAAATCATCAGAGTGGATGCGAAATCTATCTCGGAGGCAACCCTGCCGGGTATTGTACAGATGCTTCATCGGGTGCACCCGCGCGCTTTCGGCGGTTATCCGAGCGTCACGGCCCACGTGGCCTCCTTCATCAAGGACTCCGGCCAACCCGCGCCCCCGGTGCATTCGGTAGTGACCGGCGGAGAGCAGCTCTTCGAGCACCAGAGAGAACTCATGAGAGAGGTCTTCCACTCGGAGCCATACTCGAGGTATGGCTCCCACGAGGCGTGCGAGATGGCAGCCGAGTGTGAGGCTCACTCCGGTCTCCACGTGCATGCAGAGGACATCATCGCCGAGGTCGTGGATGATGGCGGCAAGCCCGTTCTTCCAGGGCAGCAGGGCCACATCCTCATCACCAGTCTGCTCAACTACGGTATGCCGTTCATCCGGTACGAAAACGGGGATGCCGGCTCTCTTGCCACTTCCTCCTGTCCCTGCGGTCGCGGGCTTCCGCTGCTTGGCACGCTCCTTGGGAGAACTGCCGATTTCGTGTACACGCCCTCGGGCAAGCGTGTCGCCGGCGTGAGCCTGCAGCCGTCGCGCCTCGCCCTTCTCGGGGTCACCAAGTACCAAATCGTGCAGGAGGACCTCGACCGGGTAGTCATACGCGTCATTGTGCCGTCTGTGACAGAACCCGACGGACAGGCCGAAGTCGGCCGCCGCATCGAGGGTATCCTGCGCAGGGTGCTGGGGGACGACATGCGCATAGAGGTGAAGTTCACCGACCACATAGAACCGACCGCCGCGGGCAAGTATGTGCCCGTCGTCTCCAGAGTGGACCCCAACTCCTGGCTCGGACAGGAAGGAAAGCAGCGGTGACACTCTACAACACCCTCGCCCGCCACGTTCTGGCTCCCTCCCTCGACCGCATGCGGGGCACGAGCACGATGAAGTGTCTCGCGGAACTGGAGGAGTCGCAGTGGTGGCCACGGGAGCGCATCGAGGAATTGCAGTCGCAGCGCCTCCGGCGGCTCATCGAGCATGCGTACGCCCGCGTGCCGTACTACCGCGCGCTCATGGATGAGCGGGGGCTGAGGCCTCACGACATCCAGTCCGCGGCAGACCTTGCGAGACTGCCGGTTCTGACAAAGCAAGTCGTCTATTCAAGACACGATGACTTGCACGCAGAAGGTTTCCCGGACAGCGAGTTACGCCGCGGCACGACGAGCGGCTCAATCGGCACTCCTCTCACGTTCCACGGCACCCGTGAGGACCAGGCCAACCGGGGTGTCGCGCGCACCCTGCGTGCCCGCGAGTGGGCTGGGATTCGGATTGGGGACCCGCTGGCAGGCGTGGGAAGACCGCACAGGTACCGCGGAGGCAGGGCGCGACTGCTCCATGGTCTCGGCATGCGTGCCAGCAGAGTGATTCACGTGGACCCGAACGGTCTCACGGACGATGCCCTCCCTGCGATTGTGAAGAGGCTGGCTCGCGCACACGTGCAGGGCTTGATCGGTTACCCGGCTTCCCTCAGCGTCATCGCATTGTTCATCGAGCAGTCGAGCAGCCGACGTCTCACTCTGAAATCGGTCATCACAGACGGGGAACAGCTCACTGACCGCGACAGACACGTCATGGCCAGGGTGTTCGGCACTGAGCCCCACTCCAGCTACAGCGCTTCAGAGGTATTCGAGATTGCCTCCGAGTGCATGGCGCACTGCGGCTTCCACATCGCCGCGGAGGACGTGGTGGTCGAGGTCGTGGATGACAGCGGTATGCCCGTCACAGGGCATCCAGGAAGGATTGTCGTCACCAACCTGCACAACTACGGCATGACGTTCATCCGCTACGACCTTGGTGACACGGGCGCCCTTCTCACCGACACCTGTCTCTGCGGCAGGGAGTTGCCCAGACTCAGCGGGCTCATTGGAAGGAGTAACACCTACCTCCACACCCGGAGCGGGCGGCGTATCTCCCCCGGAGGGCTGTACCTTGAACGGCTCGCCTCGTTGCCGGTCGTGCAGTACCAGGTGGTCCAGGAGGACCTTGACTCGGTCGTCATGTACCTGGTTCCTGCCGCCATCCTGTCTTCTGAGGAGCTGTCCGCCCTGCGGGAGAAGGTGCACGACATGTTCGCCGACACCTTGGGAGAAGGTATCCGGTTCGACGTTCAGTTCACGGGCCGAATCGCGCCGGGGCCCGCAGGCAAGCACACATTCGTGTTCTCGAAGGTTGACCCGTTCGCACCGACTTCACCGCCGGGGGCCGGGACTCCTGACGGCGACCTCAATGCACACTGAGTCCGGGGCTACTCCGAGGACAATGCCCACGCGTGACGCAGGCACCGGGCCAACGGTGACTGTTCCTCCGCAGCCGCTTGTGTCACAATTGGCATTACCGTGACAACGGAGATTGAGCCGGAGCAACCACAGGGAAGTCCGAAAGGCAAGCGTCTTCTCTTCGTCATCGGCGGCATCGTCGCCGCCGTTGCCCTCATCATCGGAGGCGCCTGCGCCATAGGCAACGAACCGCCTCCACCGGACAACTCGCTCCCACCCGACACCACCCAGGGTCCCTTCATCGCCGAGGCCAGCTTCGTGCTCCAGAACTTCGAGACC
>CAZQML010000171.1:0-8597 GCA_964594245.1 uncultured Dehalococcoidales bacterium
GGCTTCATCGTTCCGTACTCCTCCTTCCTGCCTTTCCCCACGCACAATGGACTGGCCCTTTCGCTGTTCGTCAACCAGACGTTTGCAAGCAGGATTGCCTCTTCCTTCGAACGGGATGTGATTGTCTCCGGCCTCGTCCTGGTCTTGTTCGTCCTCGTCGACAGCAGGCGAAACCAGGTGAAGTGCTGGTGGATGCCTTTGGCCAGCTTGTGTTCACCGTCGGGGCTTCATTCGCGTTCCACCTGTGTCTCTACCCGAGAGAAGGCCGGTAGCTGCGGCGAGAATGTGCCGCGGGAGTTAAGCTCGGGTTTCCGCCAGTGGCGGAACGAAGTACGTGGCAACGCCGAAGCGACAGGATTGCCTCTTCGGACGGGCGCAAAGGGGTGCGGTAGTAGTTCGCCCCCGCAAGTGCCAGCCAGGTCAGTGTGGGTTGCTTCGACACTACGCCGCCAGTGGACCTCGGGCATCGTCAAGCCCCGTCCCTCGTTGCATGCTCAGGCCAGACATGCGAAACTGCGCGAGCACCCTGCATAGCACTTCCTCACCGCCTGCGGAGTTAATCGGAACAACCGTGGCGCCCGTGACTGCAAAACGGAGGAGTAGCGACTCAACAGGCCGGGGCGAGGTGCATCTTCGCTTCGCTCCGAGGGGAGCCTCCTGGATGCACGTGGACGGAACTCGGTCTGAATCACTGACCAACCGCACGCCTTGCCGCAGCAGTCACCGCGGCGTTCCCCATCCGATCCAGGCAATCAGGTCCTTACCTGCTCGACGAAACGAAGGGGCCGATTCTCTCAGATGACCGACGAACGGATCAGGAAAAGTGGCCGAGGCGACTAGACCGCGAGAGCTGTCTGCTGGACCGCACCCCAGGGGCTAGCTCCCCAGGCGCTTGCGGATGCAATCGATGATATCCGCTGTGAACGTGCCCGGACCGAATACTTCAGCGACGCCCATCTGTTTCACCATCGGCACGTCGTCTTCGGGGATAATGCCACCGGCAATCACCAGGGTGTCGCTCATACCTGCTTCCTTCAGGCCCTCCATGATTATGGGAAAGAGCTCCAGATGGGCGCCGGATAGGATGCTCAGACCGACCACGTCTACATCTTCCTGAACGGCCGCGGACACTATGGCCTCCGGAGTCTGCCGGATTCCCGTGTAGATTACCTCCATCCCCGCATCGCGCAGAGCCCTCGCTATGACCTTTGCCCCACGGTCGTGTCCATCGAGTCCCGGCTTGGCAACCAGAACCCGTATTCTCTTCTGCTGCCGGACGTATCTCACCTCAGCTACTCCTTCTGACACAACTCTACGAGCACGCCATTGGTCGACCGAGGATGAAGAAAGGCGACTTTGCCTTCGACGCCCTGGCGTGGGCTTTGGTCAATGAGGCTCACCATCTTGTCCTTGAGTTTCGCAAGCTCTTCTTCGATGTCGTCAACATCGAACGAGATGTGCTGCACTCCCTCGCCTCGCTTATCGAGGGCTGCGGCCATCCTGCTGTTGGGCAGCGGCTCCAACAGTTCAAGGTCAGGCCCGTGTTGAAAGCGTAACATCCCCACCTTGACACCCTGTTCCTCCACCACCTTGACCTCGACCAGGGTCGCTCCGAACATCTCGTTGTAGAGCCTGGCACTCTGCTCGAGGTCTCGTACAAGGATACCGATGTGTCCGACGCCCTGTATCATCTCTCTCTCCTCGTGTCAGTGTTTGGCATCCATGCCCGCGATTCTTCGGGGCAGTCCGGCAGAAAGGTCTAGATGGTGAGGAATTCCTTCTGCGTACCGAACACCTTCCGGAGGGCGTCACTCATCTCACCAACTGTGGCGTACGCTTCAGCACACTCGATGAGTGCAGGAATGGTGTTCTCGCTACTGCGTGCTACCTGTTCCAGTCGTTGCAGCCTGCGCTGCACCAGCCCGCTATCCCTCTGCTGTCTCACCTCAGCAAGGCGCTCCTTCTGTCGGCCTTCAACTTCGGGATTGAACTTGAGCATGTTGGTGATTCTGGCGTAGTCGGAGACAAACTCGTTCATGCCAACTATCACCTGCTCTTTCTGCTCAATCGATTTCTGGTACTCGTATGATGCACCCTGTATCTCTGCCTGTTGGAATCCTTGCTCGATGCCGGAAACCGCGCCGCCCAGGCTGTCAATCTGCTCAAGGTACTTCTGGGCCTCCCTCTCAATCCTGTCCGTCAGCCACTCAATGTAGTACGAACCACCCAGGGGGTCCACAACATCGGCCACACCACTCTCGAAGGCGATGACCTGTTGCGTGCGCACCGCCAGTGTGGCCGCTTCCTCTGAAGGTGTGGCGTACGCTTCGTCGTAGGAATCAGTATGCAGGGATTGAGTCCCCCCAAGTACGGCGGCCAGGGATTCAACGGTGGCTCTCATGATATTGTTCATGGGTTGCTGTGCCATCAGGCTCACGCCGGCGGTCTGGGTATGAAACCTGAGCATCATCGAACGAGGGTCACGGGCCCCAAATCTCTGCTTCATGATCTTCGCCCAGAGGCCGCGGGCTGCTCGGAACTTGGCGATTTCCTCGAGGAAGTTGATGTGGCTGCAGAAGAAGAAGGACAGGCGTGGGGCGAAAGAGTCCACCTCCAATCCCGCATTGAGCGCTGCCTCAACATAGGCAATGCCATTTGCGACAGTGAACGCCACCTCTTGCACGGCAGTGGACCCCGCCTCGCGGATGTGATAGCCGCTGATGCTGATGGAATTCCATCGTGGCATATTGCTGGCGCAATAGGCAATGATATCGGTGGTCAGGCGCAGCGACGGACGCGGAGGGAAGATGTACGTACCCCTGGCAATGTAGTCCTTGAGCGTATCATTCTGGACAGTGCCTGCGAGCTTCGACTGCTCGACTCCTTCCTTCTTGCCAAGCGCGATGTACATGGCGAGCAGAATAGGAGCGGTGGCGTTGATAGTCATTGAAGTGGTCACCTTGTCCAGGGGAATGTCCTGGAACAGGGTCTCCAGGTCACGCAGGCTGTCTATGGCTACGCCCACCTTGCCCACCTCACCTCTGGCAAGCGGATGGTCGGAGTCGTAGCCTATCTGGGTCGGGAGGTGGAAAGCAATGGAGAGGCCAGTCTGTCCCTCTGCAAGCAGCTTCTTGAACCGTTGGTTCGTATCCTCGGCGCCGCCGAAGCCAGCATACTGCCTCACAGTCCACACCCGACCCCGGTACATGTTCGGCTGGACTCCGCGGGTATACGGGTACTCTCCCGGATATCCCAGCTGCTGTACGTGGTCGAAGCCCGGAAGGTCCTCCGGCGTGTAGATCGGCTGAATCTCGATGTCCGATGTCGTCGCGAACCTGCCTTTGCGCTCGGAGTGCTGCTTCAGCACCGGTCCAAGCGTTGTCTCCTGCCACTCTTGTTTGTTCTTGCTCATGGGTATCGTTCTCCCAACCAGATACTTCCACGCCGATTGCTGCCCGGTACCGTCCCCACGCACACGGCTGGGGTTGCCATGCCGGCACCCGCTGGCTCGTTCATTCTCCTGTGAAACACGCGCCGACTTGAGGTCCCTCTCTTCCTGCCGTCAGCAACGCCATTCCGCCCTCAGTCGTGACGGCGAACAGTGTCAAAAGCGCTATTCTGTCACCTTCCGCTATGGCTGTCCATACTTGACCATGGCTGGTCCGTCTTCCGACCCGACGTGGGCTTTCGCCTGCTGTTTCTTCATCATGGCAGAGCAAAGCAATCTGCGCACCCACACCCAACTACCGACCATCCACCACCAGTCGGTCTCCTTCCGAGACCTGGCACCTCTCTGTGCGCGAGGAGCAGAGATAGCCATGCTCAACGGCGCCTCTCGAATCGAAGAACTCGAGCAAGAAGCCGCACGGGCCGGCGCTGTTGTTGTGGACAGTCCTGCCGAGATTGGTGCCACGGTCCGGCGTGTGCTCGCCGAACACGGGCTCCTGTAGGCTCAGGCGGCGCTGCCGGTCTTACGATAGCGCGCGCGCCCTTCCTCATAGAGGTCTCTGCCGGTTGAATCGTCCACAACGGTAACAGGCAGGTCTTCGACAACGAGGCGGCGCAACGCCTCAGGTCCAAGGTCATCGTAGGCAATGACCTCTGCGCTCTTGACTGCCTTTGAGAGGAGTGCGCCGGCCCCTCCCACACCACCAAGGAACACGGCGCTGTGCTGCACCATCGCATCCCTCACAGTCCGAGACCGGGCGCCCTTTCCAATCATCGCCTTCAACCCCAGCTCGATGAGACGGGGAGAGTAGGGGTCCATCCTGCTCGCAGTGGTTGGGCCTCCCGCGCCCATCGGCCGTCCGGGCCTCGCCGGAGACGGACCCATGAAGTAGATCGTGGCTCCTCTCACGTCGAACGGCAACTGCTCGCCCCTATCCAGGGACTCGACCATGCGCTTGTGGGCGGCATCGCGGGCCACGTACAGGGTCCCCGACAGCAGAAGTCGGTCACCCGCCCGAAGCTGTCTCACAACCTCATCCGTGAAGGGAAGGGCTATTCTTCTACGTTCTTCCACGGCGTCGCCCCCTCATATCTCAGCCTGTCCCCTGCGGGCGCTATGACACTGCAGATTCACCGCAACGGGAAGGCTCGCGATGTGGCAGGGAAAGGACTCGACGTGCACTGCGAGCGCCGTGACGGTGCCCCCGTAGCCGAGCGCTCCCACGCCCAGGCGGTTGATGCTTTCGAGCAAGTCCCGCTCAAGCGCCGCGTTCTCGGCATCACTGCTTGGCTCACCAACCGGCCGCAGCAAGGACTTCTTGGCCAGCATCATCGTCTTCTCCGTTGTCCCGCCGATGCCGACACCCACTACGAGAGGAGGACAGGGATTGCCACCGGCCTCGTCCACAACCCCTGTTACGTAGTCAATAATGCCCTGCCTCCCCATGGCTGGCGTGAGCACTGTAAGCCTGCTCATGTTCTCCGAGCCTCCGCCCTTTGGAAGCACCGAGACTTTGACCCGGTCGCCGGGAGCAATGTCGACCCATATATCTGCGGGGGTGTTGTCCCCTGTGTTCTCTCGTGCGGTGAACGGCCGGCGAACGACCGACTTCCGCAGATAGCCCTCGGAATAGCCCCGGCGCACACCCTCATTCACGGCCTCGTACAGGTCACCACCAACAAGATGCACATCCTGGCCCAGCTCAACCCAGACAACCGCAAGCCCGGTGTCCTGGCAGAGTGGTATCTGCTCCCTCGGGGCCAGTTCCGCATTCTCAAGCAGCCTGTCGAGGATGTCGCGGGCGGTAGGAGACTCCTCGCGCTCGTGCGCACGTGACAGCGCCTTAACAACATCCTCCGGCAGCCTGTGGCACGCCTCCTGGAAGAGCACGGACACAACGCGGGTCAGTTCAGCAACATCTACGTCTCGCACCATACGTCCTTCCTTCAGCCAGACGGTATTGGGCCAGACCTCCGATTATTCATCGGAGACCCATCAGGGCCACCGTCTCACGCACCGCATCTGCCGAACGGCGGAGAGCGGCCATCTCGTCATCCGTGAGGGCAAGCTCAATCACTTGCTCCACTCCGGCGGCACCCAGCTTGACGGGCACCCCCACAACAACGTCGTTGATGCCATACTCTCCCTTCAGCTCCACCGCGCAGGGCAGTATGTCCTTCTTGTCCAGCAGAATCGAATCTACCATGCTGGCTGTCGCAGCGGAGGGGGCGTAGTAGGCACTTCCAGTTTTCAGCAGGGCCACAATCTCCGCGCCGCCATTGACCGCTCGCTGCACCAGCGCCTCAATCCGCTCGGGCGGCAAGAGCTCCCGCAGGGGGACTCCCCCTACCGTGCAGAGCCTCGGCAGGGCGAGCATCGTATTGCCATGTCCGCCGAGGATATACGCGGAGACGCTCGTGACAGCCACTCCGAGTTCGTCGGCGATGAAGGCCCTCAGCCTGGCAGTGTCGAGGATTCCCGACTGGCCGATTACCCACCCGCGCTCGAATCCCGTCACGCTGAGAGCGAGCTGCACCATGGCATCCAATGGGTTGGTGACAACAAGCACAATGCTCGCAGGTGCTACGCGGGCCACGTTCTCGCAGACCCCGGCGACTATCTTCATGTTCGTCAGCACGAGGTCCTCGCGGCTCATCCCTGGCTTCCGCGCCATGCCCGACGTGATGACAACGATGTCCGAACCGGCGACATCATCGTACGACGCAGTGCCGATGACTCCTGCGTCAGAGCCGACGACCGGCAGGGACTCAAGTATGTCCAGCGCCTTGCCCCGAGCCAGCCCCTCGACTATGTCAAGCAGCACGATGTCAGAGTTGCCGCGCTCTGCAAGTCGCTGGGCGCAGGTCCCCCCGACCATTCCCGCCCCTATGACAGAAACCTTGGCACGCATCGAAACCTCCGGGACGGCGGACGGAGTCCGCCGAGAATCGTTCGGCACTATAGCACACCCGAGCCTCACACGATGGCCCCTGCCGAGAGATGGGTCTGGTATACTACATTCTCAGTTTGAATCTGCGCCTGATCACCATCGACGGGCCAGTAGCGGTCGGGAAGAGTAGCGTCGGCCTGTTGCTGGCAGAAAAGCTGGGCTTTCGGTTCTTCGACACGGGCGTCATCTACCGCACCTTCACCTGGAAGGCTCTCAACGCGGGACTGTCGCCGTCAGAGACGGATGCCCTTGTCCAGCTTGCGCACGATATCGCCTTCACGTTCGTGCCCGGCGGCGGAGCCCGCTTGACCGCGCTGATTGACGGACAGGATGTCTCAAAGTTGATGATGTCCCAGCGGGTGGAGCGAAACGTGGCACTCATCGCCAGGATTCCGCTTGTACGGGAGCGAATGGTCGCAGAGCAGCGGAGGATGGCCGGAGAGACGAAACTGGTCATGGCAGGACGAGACATCGGCACAGTCGTGCTGCCCTGGGCCGACCTCAAGGTATTCCTCACGGCTTCGGTGGAAGAGCGTGCGCGCCGGCGCCACAAAGAGTTCGCCGAGCGCGGTGTGGAGATTGAGTATACTACCGTGCTTACGGAGCTCAAGAAGAGAGACCACAACGACACCACACGCGAAGTCTCTCCCCTCAAACCTGCCCCTGATGCCATCGCTATCGACACCGATGGCTTGAGCCAGGAGGAGGTTGTGGACAAGATATACGAGCTCGCCGTGAATCGTGATGCAGGTCATTGACACTACGGAGCAACGTCTCGCCGGAGGCTAGCCAATGCCAGGTCTCGGCGCTCGCATTGCTGTCGCCGTCTGCAGGGTCTTCTACAACACCTTCTTCCATTGGACCGTGACCGGGAGAGAGAACGTTCCTCAAGACGGTTCTCTGGTAGTCGTTGCCAACCATGTGAACGCTGCCGACCCCGTGCTGCTGCTGTGCGCCTTCCCCCGGTGGGTGACTTACATGGCGAAAGAGGAACTGTTCCGCCATCTCTTGCTCGGCCCACTGATGCGTTCGGGAGGGCTCGTTCCGGTCGCACGCACAGGCACGGTACAGGAGAAGAGAGACACGATGCGGCGGGCCGAGGAACTGCTCACACAGGGTCACGTGCTCGGCCTGTTTCCCGAGGGGCAGAGGGACAGGACAGGAGTGCTTCTGGCCGGCAAGCCGGGGGCGGCAATACTGGCCGCGCACTCGGGCGCCCCACTCATAGCAGTGGCCGTCTCGGGCACCGAGCAGATGACGAGCCTGAACTGGCTGTGGAGGCGCCCAAAGGTGACGGTCACCATCGGCAAGCGGTTCAGCCTCAGCCAGACTGGTGGCCGAATCTCTCGGTCACAGGCCACCGGACTCACGAACGAGATAATGCGGCAGATAGCCGCTCTGCTTCCGAAGGAGCGCAGGGGCCCCTATGCAGATTGAGCGCGCGCGCGAATTGGGGCTGTGCTACGGAGTCAGGCGCGCCATAGACATGCTGCGGGAGGCCGTAACGAGGCACGGCCCCCTGGAGACTCTCGGGCCCGTTGCGCACAACAGGGTCCTGGTTCATGAACTTACCGCCCTTGGCGTCACATCCGTGGACTCGCTGGACCTGATACGAGGTCCGGTTGTAGTCATCTCTGCCCACGGCGTCGCTCCGAGCGTCACACGTGAGCTGGAGGAGCGAGGGCTGACGATAGTCGATACGACTTGCCCCACCGTCGCGCGAGCCCAGCGAGTCGCCGAGGGACTCGCAAACGAGGGGTTTACAATAGTAATCTTCGGTGACGCCGACCACACGGAGGTCAAGGGGCTCCTCGGATGGGCCGGGGAAAGAAGCATGGCCTCCCTCGATGTCGCAGGGTTGCCGCTGGAAGGCCCGGCCGAAGCGTTCCCCCGCGTGGCAGTCGTCTCTCAAACTACACAACGACTGGCCGAGTTCACTTCTTTTGTACAGGAACTCTGCGGCAGGTTTCTTCCGGAAGCAGCGGAACTACGTGTCGTCAACACTCTCTGCGGCGCCACACAGCGACGACAGGAGTCCGCGGCGGAACTCGCCCGCAGAGTCGATCTGATGTTCGTCATCGGCGGCCACCACAGCGCCAACACGCAGCGCCTCGCAGACACGTGCTCCGCGCTGGTGGAGACGTATCACATCGAGACCGCAGATGAGATTGAAGAGACCCGGGTCAGGGGAAAGGGACA
>CAZQML010000172.1:0-29546 GCA_964594245.1 uncultured Dehalococcoidales bacterium
CTCCTTGCCACGAATAGTGTGGCTATAGTATTCGCACACTTCGGCAACGTCAAGAGTCCCGCCCGAGCACGCAAACGCGCGGTACAGGGGCTTGAAATCACTGAATCCGGGATAGTACAATGGCGCCGCAATGGGTCGCCAGGCAGCAATGCGACAGAGGCCCGGGAGACGAGCATCTCTCGCAACATATCATCCATTCAGTACACGCGAAGCATCTCCAAGCCGCGAAGGGACACCCCGAGTTTCATGACCCGGTTCGTGGTGACTGCCGTCGGGAGCTTCCTTCTCTATCTGCTTCTCACGACCGCAAGCGGCACCGTCGGCGTCTGGAGCTTCGAGGAACTTGCGCTCGGGGTTCTACTGGCGCTAATCGTGGCCGCGCTGTCCAAGAATGTGCTCAAGGGCAATTGCGTGCGCTTCCTGAGCCTGCGGCGATGCGCCCTTTTTGTCGTCTACCTCGTCGGCCCGTTCTTCTGGGCCATGGCAAAGGCCAACCTGGACGTCGTGTACAGGGTCATTACCGGGCGCATCAAACCGGGGATTGTCCGCATCTCACCCCGACTCACCAACGATGCGAGCATCACTCTGCTCGCCAACTCGATAACACTCACCCCCGGCACGCTGAGCGTCGAAGTGGACGAGAAGACCAATGACCTCTACGTGCACTGGATAAACGTGGACGAGAGCGTCCTGACACAGACTCCCCGCGACTATACCCTGATTTGCGGAGGCTTCCCCGAGTGGGCGAGGAGGATAGCCGGATGAGTTGGCTCCCGGCAGTGGTGTTCCTCGGGGTGTGTATCGCCATCGCGCTCGTGCGAGTCGGCATCGGCCCTACGGTTCCGGACAGAATCGTCGGACTTGACACCGTCAATACCATCATTGTTGTGGCGATGGTCCTGCTGGGCGCCGCGTTCCACGAAGTCATCTATGTCGACGTGGCAATCGTCTACGCGCTCCTCTCATTCGTCACAACGCTCTTTATCGCCAAGTACATCGAGAAGGGCAAGTTCTAGATGCTGGATATCATCACGTACGTGCTCATCGGCGTCGGGTTGTTCTTCAACCTGATGGCGGGCGTGGGACTGCTCCGGTTCCCGGACTTCTACACGCGCCTCCACGCAGGAACGAAGTGCACGACGTTCGGTTCGATCTTCCTCATCGGCGCGGTCGTCCTGCAGTCGGTCGCAGCCTGGATAGACGGCGGCTGGGGCTCGCCGGATTCGGTCCTTGCTCTACACGCAGTCATCGCGCTGGCGGCGATTCTCGTTACGAACCCGACGGGCGCTCACGCCATTGCCCGGGCCGGGCACCGTAGCGGCGTCAAGCCAGTGCAAGCAGTCGTAGACGACCTGGAGGATGCAAGAGTCAGTGATTGAACTGCAGGTTCTCCACGCCATAGTCCCGCTGCTCATCGTAGTATGCGCGGTGCTCGTCGCGCGCTTCAAGGACCTCATCGTTGCGGTCATCGCACTGGCCGCGCTGAGTCTGCTCCTTGCCCTTGAGTTCTATCTACTGCAGGCCCCTGACGTGGCCATAGCAGAAGCGGGCATCGGAGCGGCCATTACGACGGCCATCTTCGTGATAGCGATACGCGCTACCAAGCGGACGTAGAAACCATGTTGAGAAGAATAGCCATAGGCCTGACACTCACTGTCCTGGGGGTGATGTTCTTCGCCGCTGCTTTGACTATTCGCCCTTTCGGCGAACCGCCCTCGGCGATGGACGACTACATCATCGCCAACTCCCAGCAGGAAACCGGCGCCAACAACGCCGTCTCGGCGGTTGTGTTCGACTACAGGGGCTACGACACGCTCGGTGAAGCGACGGTACTGTTCACGGCGGTTACGGCTGTGGTCATGCTCTTCCGAAAGAGAAAGAACGAGGCGGCCGAGTAATGTCCAAGATTGTGCGTGCTGTGGCCAGGCTTATCACTCCGGCGATTCTGCTGTTCGGCCTGTACGTCATCATGCACGGCCATATCACCCCCGGCGGCGGTTTTCAGGGAGGAGCTGTCTTCGCATCGGGCGTTGCGCTTCTCATCGTTGCGTTCGGTGCAGGCCGTGTCGAGCAGTTCCTCAAGGAGCACCAGCTCTCCGTGCTGGAGAGTGGAGGCGGCCTGCTGTTCATCGGACTTGCGTTCGCAGGTCTTGCGACGGCTTTCTTCTACAACTTCCTTGTCGGCTCGCCTATCTTCGGACATGTGCCGGCGTTCGGGTCGACTCAGGGAGACATCTGGACCGCAGGAACGATTCCCCTTATGAACGTGGCTGTCGGCATGAAGGTCATCGCCGGACTCTCAGCCATCATGCTGGCAATGGCGCTTGCCGCCTCCAAGTCGGGTGAAGACGAATGAACGAGTTCCTGACCAACATACCATTCCTGGCCGTGGCGGCGCTGATATGTGTGGCGGTGTACGTCATGATGTCGCAACGGAACCTCATCAAGATTGTGATGGGTGTCGTGATACTTGAGTCAGCCGTGAACCTGTTCCTCGTGGCACTTGGCTACAGGGAGGGTGGAGTTGCACCCATCTTCACGAACGCGCCCGGGACGTTGATGGTGTTGCCCGTTCCCCAGGCCCTAACGCTTACCAGTATCGTCATCGGCGTGGCCACAACCGCGCTGATGCTCTCGCTGATTATGCTCATCTATCGCCACACCGGCGAGACAGACGCCGAGAAGTCCCGGAGGGTGAAAGGCTAAGCCACGTGGACGCACTGACAGCTCACTCTTCGATATTGGCAATCGCGGTCCCGCTTTTCGCGGCGTTCATCACGCCACTCATCGGCCGGCTGGGCCCCAGGGCACGCAACGTGTTCGTGGTCGTCGTTCTGGCCTTCGTGGAGTTCCTCGTGCTGGTCCTTGCACGCGACGTCTACGCGAACGGTATCCACGTCTACTCTCTCGGCGCCGCGGCACCGTCTCTCACTACACCCGAGAACTTCATGGTGCCCGTCCGTATCGTGCTTGAGGTCGACGGCCTCGCCGTATTCATGGGAATCATCTCGGCCACCGTCGCGCTGGCAGGCGCCATCTACTCCATCGCCTCCATGAGGCACGAGACCGGTCAGGACCGCTTCTACACACTCCTGTTCCTCCTGACGGTGGGCATGCTCGGCATACAGTTCACGGGAGACCTGTTCAACCTCTTCGTGTTCCTCGAAATCCTGTCGATATCCGGCGCTGCCCTCGCAGCCTTCAGGACCAGATTCGTCGACGCCGTTGAAGGTGGCTTCAAGTACCTCATCGTGTCAACGGTAGCGGCCTTGATGGTGCTTTTCGCCACCGGGCTTTTCTACGGCCAGTACAACTTGCTCAACATAGCAGCAATCGCAAATGCGATGCAGTACACGGTGCTGGACAAGATAGCCCTGGCATTGCTCGTTGGTGCTCTGTTGACCAAGAGCGGAGCCGTACCCTCTCACTGGTGGGTGCCTGATACCTATACGCCCGCACCCGGCGGTACGAGTCCCATGATCTACGCCGCCTCCCTCGCGTGTCTATCAGCGATGTTCCGAGTTGCGTTCACGCTCTACGGCATCACGATGAGCGTGGCAACTATTGGCTGGCTGGTAATCATCGCCGGCCTCCTCAGCATGTTCATCGGCGTAACAATGGCGCTCCGGCAGACGGACGTGAAGCGACTCATGGTCTACCACGTCATCTCCCAGGAAGGCTACATGCTTCTTGGCGTCGGCGTCGGCATCGCCGTCCTTGGCGACCCGCAGGCCCTGGCGGCCTATGGCAGGGAGGCTATTGCCGGGGGCCTGTTTCACCTGATTAACAATGCGTTCTTCAAGGGACTCCTCCTGCTCACGGGCGAAGCGCTTCTATTCCGGCTGGGCACACGTGACCTGAACAAGATGGGCGGCATGGGCCGCAACATGAAGTGGACGTGCGGCTTCTTCCTTATCGGCGCCCTTGCCATCTCCGGCGTCCCACCGTTCAACGGCTTCGCCTCGAAGCTGATGATCTATGAGGCGTCCTATCACCTCAACCCGATGTTGACAATCATAGCCTTGATCGTCAGCGTCATGACGCTTGCCTCATTCACCAAGGTCTTCCAATCCGCGTTCACCGGTCCGGCACTACCGGAGTACGAGGGTGTACGAGGGGTCCCGTTGTCGATGAAGATTGGAATGGGGCTTCTGGCGGGTGCTACATTGTTCATCAGCCTGTTCCCGGCCGCTGTAGTCAACACCATCGTCTACCCGGCTACAGACGCGCTTCTCAATCAGGCCGGATACGTCGGCGCCGTCATGGGAGGTGGATAGACAATGAACGCTGCGCCGATTCTGACCGTCTGGGCGCCGCTCCTTTGTATCATCGCCTTCCTGATTGTGATTGTCATCACGTACGCCTACCGGCACAGGGGGGAAGGAAGCTACAAAGAGGGCACCGAGCAGACCGAGGTCTTTCTCTCGGGAGAGGATGTCCCCGAAGAGGGCTTGCGACACATCAGGTCGCACAACATGTACTGGGGCTTCTTCGAGGCGATGAAACGATACTACGACCCGACCGTGCGCGCGCACTCGGGTATTGTGAACGACTACCTTATCTGGCTTCTCGCCCTGACGGCAATCGCAGGCGTCGCCCTGTTCGCCGCAGGGCTGTTCTAGCTGTGGAGACACTGAATGGGAATTGACTCACTGAAGCGGGCGTTGTGGGTGTACCACGTGAACACGGGGTCCTGCAACGGCTGCGACATCGAAATCGTGGCCGCCCTGACGCCACGCTATGACGTCGAGAGGTTCGGCATCAAGCTCGTCGGCTCACCGAGGCACGCAGATGTACTGCTTGTCACGGGGCCCGTGACAAGGCAGATGGAGCCCCGTCTCAGGCGAGTATACGCGCAGACACCAGACCCGAAGGTGGTGATGGTCATAGGTAACTGCGGCGCCGAGGGAGACGTGTTCCACGAGTCGTACAACCTTGTCGGACCCGTGGACCAGATTGTTCCTGTAGACGTCTATGTCCTCGGATGTCCGCCACGACCGGAAGCCATAATCGAAGGGGTCGTCAAGGCCTGGCTGAAGCTGGAGGGAGCCACAGCGAAGGAGACTACTTAGGTGGACATACTGTCAGCCAGGGATGTCGAACAGAGCTTCAAGGACGCGCTTAAAGATGACCTTGTGGGGACTCGTATATACGAGCGTGAGGTCGGCCTCAAGAAGAACGTGTACACGTCGCTATGGGTTGACGTCAAGCGCGACGGATTTCGAGCAGCCATTCTTCACCTCTGCCAGCTTCAAGAAATGCCTCACTTCACGGTGATTGCCCCGGCCGACAGGGGCGAAGCAGTGGATCTCCTGTACCATTTCTCGCTCTACCACGGGCATCATCTGAAAGCCATCGCGCTTGCGATTCGCGTCACGCTACCGAAGAGCGAACTCACTATTCCCACGATTTCGGACATCATTCCGGGAGCTATCTTTGCCGAGCGTGAGACTCAGGAGATGATGGGCGTCCAAGTCACGGGTATCCCCGACGATAGGAGGCTCTTCCTCCCCGATGATTTCCCGCAGGGCGTGTATCCATGGCGCAGGGACGAGACGGGCCCGCAGGACATGCTCAAGGTGCTTCCCGGCAGACAGGGTATCCAACATGAGTGACTCAATTCACAAGACAACCTTCACAATGCCGATAGGGCCGATTCATCCGGCCATCCACGAGCCGATCCGCCTTGACCTGAGCGTAGACGGTGAGGAGATAGTAGGCGTGGACGTCGCAGCGGGTCAGGTACACCGCGGCATCGAGTGGATAGGCATGAACCGGAACAATCCTGTGCAGAGCATCTACCTCGCCGAGCGCGTCTGCGGCATCTGCTCTGCCTGCCATCCGTTCGCTTTTGTCCAGGCTGTGGAGCAGGCTGCCAACATCGACGTACCCCCGAGGGCTGAATATATCCGGGTCATCGTTGCAGAGATCGAGCGCATCCACTCACATCTGCTCTGGGCCGGAGTGGCCGGTCACGAGATAGGGTTTGACACGCTTTTCCAGCTTGTCTGGCGAGTGCGCGAGGAGGTCATGGACCTCACCGAGTACATCACGGGCAACCGTAACTCCAAGGCGATGTATCAGATTGGCGGCGTTCGCAGGGACATCACGGCAGACCAGCTACCGACGGTACAGAAGACCCTCGACTACTACAAGTCTGTCTTCGGCGAACTCAAGAAGCTGCTTCTCGACGATCCGACCGTGAAGCTGAGGACGCGAGGTGTCGGCATACTATCCAAGGAGAATGCGCTCCGTCTCTGTGCGGCGGGACCAACAGCCCGCGCGAGCGGCGTACCCACAGATGTACGCCAGGACCATCCATACTCTGCCTACGCGGATCTTGGGGTGCGGGCAATCACACCTGAGGTCCTCACAGGCACCGTTGTTGGAGACACGTATGACCGGATAGTCGTCAGACTCCTCGAGGTCAAGCAGTCCGTCGAACTGATTGAGCAGGCCGTCGCGGAGATGCCCGAAGGGCCGATTCTGAACGAGCCGAAGATTGCGAAACTCCTCGCGGTGCTAAAGAAGGCCGAGGGCGAGGCAGTTGCACGAACCGAGGCGCCAAGGGGCGAGTGCATGCACTATGTCCGAATGAAGGCGGGAGAGGATACGCTCGATGCGTGGAAGATACGAGCGCCGACGTATGCCAACCTGATTTCGGTACCTGCCATGCTCATCGGCGGACAGATAGCAGATGTTCCCATAGCATTCGCGTCCATCGACCCCTGTCTGTCCTGCACCAATAGGGCTGTTGTCGTCAACAAGTGTTCCGGCACACGGTCTGAGTTGGATAGCGAGCAGCTTCACGCCCTGTCCGTAGAGAAGACAAGGAGGTTTCACTCTGAGCTCACTGGCAAGTAACCCTCCGGGCTTCATAGCGCTTCTTCTTGGCCCGATTGGCGTGGCCATCGTTGGCTCCGTTGTGGGCCTCCTCTATCTTGGCATCGACAGAAGGCTGGTTGCCCGCATGCAGGCCAGGGTGGGACCACCGCTCGTGCAGCCCTTCAGAGACGTTGGCAAACTCATGATGAAGGAGAGCATCATCCCTAACGGGGCGCTCCGGTGGCTCTTCCAGTTTTCCCCTGTCATGTGTGTCATGGGCTCCGTCGCTCTTCTGCTCTATGTCCCGCTGTTCGGTCAACCGGCGCTGTTCGAGGGGTCTGGAGACGCGATACTCCTCCTGTACCTGTTGACGATTCCCTCCCTCGCACTTGTCGCGGGCGGCTTCGCCTCCAGTTCACCGTACGCCACAGTCGGGGCACAGCGCGAAATGGTCGTGATGATTGGCTACGAGTTCCCCCTGTCGGTGACCGTGGTCAGCATCGCGTGGCGCATCCTCCAGGCCACAGATGCCAACGGGTTTGCGTTCTCCTCCATGGCTCAGTACCCCATCTGGGACCTGGTCGGCCCTCTGGGATTCGTCGGCGCGCTGCTATTGCTCGTCTCCCTTATCTCAGTCACGCCGGGAGAGCTTGGCAGGATACCCTTCGACCTCGCTGAAGCCGAGACAGAGCTCGCCGGTGGCCTGCTCGTAGAGTACTCAGGAAGAAACCTTGCCCTCTTCTACCTCGGAAATGCAATACGTGGCTTCGCAGTGCTCTCCCTTGTGGTTGCACTGTTCTTCCCCTACGGCATCGCCGCCGCCATCGGCGTGACAAGCACGGTCCCGATGGCAATCATCGACGGGGCGTTCTTCCTGGTCAAGGTCCTGCTTGTGATGTTCGTTGCCGTCGCAATCGTCCGCTCCGCAATGGCACGCTTCAAGATAAGTCACGCCTCCATCTTCTACGTGATGATTATGACCCTGGTGAGCCTCGTGGGGCTGCTTCTGATGTGGGCAGACATGATGCTATGAGTGAGTACAGATGACGATACTGAAGGTCCTTCTGCGCCAATTCTTGTTAAGACCGGCGACGAATTGCTTTCCTGCAAGGCACGCACCGAAGTCAGTCACGGCTTTCCTCGCCCGGGTCGCCAAAGACAGCCACGCGCTGACTCCTCCTGTGCCGGTGCCGCCGGGCTTCAGGGGCAAGATTGCCTATGAGAAGGACAAGTGCATCGGCTGTCAGCTATGCATCAAGGTATGCCCGACCAGGGCCATCGAGTTCATCCCGGAGGAAAAGAAGGTAAAGATATTCGTTGCCAGATGCTGCTTCTGTTCGCAGTGCAACGATATCTGCCCCGTAGGATGCCTGTCTATGACCGACGAGTTCCTGTTGTCTTGCTACGACAAGTACTCTGAGGACCTCGTCGTCACGGACTGAAGTGCCCTTCACTCAAGAAGTCTCACTTCATCCAGCCTGCCCTCGCACACGAGGGTGACGAGCGCCTCACCTGCCTTTTCTACAACGGCCGAAAGGGGCTGCCCGAACAGCATCTGTACCGGTTGCACTCCCACGAGCTTGACGACGGACGCCAGGTCGGTAAGGTAGGTGATGAAGAGCGACAGAGGAATACTGTGTGTCGACAGGGTAAGGAGATCCATGCGCTCAGGGGGAATCACGCGAATCTCGCCCGGCGCCAGTCCCATCGGGGCCGCGTCTACGATGACCAGCACATCCGGCTTCTCTCGTCGTACGACACCAGTGTAGTTCTCCGGCGTCGTGCCGCAGTCCAGCGCGGTGACAGCATAGGGCCCAGGATTCCCTCCGGCCCCGTCTCCACCAGTGGGGCACTCAGCTGCAATACGAGTGGCGACATGCGGTCCGACGCCATCGTCTCCGTTCAGACTGTTTCCCACGCCCAGGACAAGGATTCTCATGACACGAAAGGGGAAGACCTCCCAACGCAACCAGCGAGTATGGTACAGGGAGGCAGGATGACACGCAACGCGCTCTCCCGGCCACCGAACGGTTGAGGGCGCCGTCCGATTGACAACGGGCGGCCCATACTGCGAGAATTCACGACATCGAATCGTCTGGCCACATGGCGCTTCACTGCCTACTCAGTCGATTTCGGACTTCCGCGTGACCTTCAGACAGGGGGCACCTCTTCGCACTGCGGTCACGTTGAAGGGCAAACACAACACAACGGGAGGACATACTCATGCGAGACAAAGTCGAAGCGGCGCTGAACGAGATACGCCCGGCGCTTCAGGCTGACGGTGGCGATATCGAGCTTGTTGACGTGGATGACGAAGAGGGCCGCGTCAGAGTCCGGCTGACGGGAGCCTGCGGAACCTGCCCCCTGGCAACTATGACGCTACGCTTCGGCGTGGAGAAGGTCCTCAGGGAGCAAGTGCCAGAGGTCAAGGAGGTCATCGCAGTCTAGGCTATGGACACGCAGAAAAGAATCGTAATAGTCGGTGGTATGGCATGCGGTCCCAAGACAGCTGCACGCGCACGCCGTTGTGATCCACATGCGCACATTACCGTTATCGAACAGGGTGAGACTGTGTCCGAGGGCTCGTGCGGTCTTCCATATTACGTGGCAGGCCAGATACCCAGTGACACGGCACTGCTAATCCGTGGAGCAAAGTACTTCAAAGAAGTCATGGACATAGATATCCTCAACGGCAGAAGAGCCACGGCGATTGACCGCGGTGCCCGCACGCTGGAAGTCCTTGACCTCAGAACGAACACCACGTCGCTGATTCCGTACGACAAGCTGGTCATCGCGACAGGAGCAACACCGTCGGTTCCCAGGGCCCTGAAGGGACAAGACCTGAAGGGAGTCTTCACTCTCACCAAGATTGCCGACGCGAACGCGATTCTGCAGGAGATGGCGAAAGCCTCTCCCAGGAGAGCCGTCGTCGTGGGGGCAGGACTCATCGGTCTCGAGTCGGCCGAAGCGTTCAAGGAGCGCGGCCTCGAGGTTACCGTTATCGAGGCACTCGACAGAGTTCTTCCGGCATTGCTGGATCCCGAGATGGCACCGCATGTGGAGAAGGAGCTCGCTGACAAAGGCATCGACGTCCGACTCGGCCAGAGAGTCCTCTCTCTGGAAGGAGACGCAGACGGACACGTCCGGCGCGTCAGCACCGAGAAGGGCGAAATTGAGGCCGACATCGTCCTGCTTTCTCTCGGAGCCAGGCCCAACGTCGAGCTTGCCCGTAACGCGGGGCTAGCGATAGGGACACTCGGCGGAATCGCGGTGAACGAGTGCATGCAGACGAGCGACCCTGACATCTACGCCGGCGGAGACTGCGTGGAGAATACCAACCGTTTGACCGGCGCCAGGATGCTTGCGCCAATGGGGTCAACCGCCAACAAGCACGGCCGGATCATCGGCACAAATGTGACCGGCGGCAGTGAGATGTTTCCCGGTGTCCTCGGGACGGCAATCGTGAAGGTGTTCGACCTGAACGTCGCCCGGGTTGGGCTCAGCGGACTCGAGGCCCGCGCGGCAGGCTTTGACATCGTCACTTCGCTCGCGCCCGGATTCGAGCACGCCAGCTACTATCCAGGCGCCCAGATGATCACGTTGAAAATGGTGGCTGAAGCCACGACGGGCAAAGTTCTTGGCGGACAGGTACTGGGCAAGGGCGAGGTTGCGAAGCGCACGGATGTGCTTGCCACTGTGCTTTCCTTCGGAGGAACCGTCGAGGATGTCGCCAACCTTGACCTCGCATACTCACCGCCGTTCAACGGCGCCATGGACGTCCTTCACAACGCCGCGAATGTCATCCGCAACAAGATGACGGGACAGGCCAGAGGCGTGAGCCCTATCGAGGTCAACGAGCGCATATGCGGAGGCGAGGAGTTCGTGCTGCTGGACGTGAGGTCACAGTCCGAGTGGGACGACGCCCATATCGATGCCCGTCAGTGTCGCCTGCTTCCGCTCAACCAGCTGCGCGAGGAAATCACCTCGCTGCCAGCCGACACCAAGATCGTCACCATGTGCAGGACAAGTATTCGCGCCTACCAGGCACAGCGCATCCTGGACGGGGAGGGATTCGACAATCCCTGCTTCATGGACGGCAGCATAACCGCGTGGCCGTACGCAGTCGTGTGCAGGAGGTCGGATAGTTGAGCAACAGGACCGGCCGAAACAGCCGGTAGCGAAGTCTGAGCGGCGGCCTGTGAGGTCGCCGCTCAACTCATTCCTCAGGTTCTTCAGATTCCGTGCTTGATGACCCGAAGGCACACGTACAGGTTTCGACCTTCAACAAGATGCTTTTCTCGGCGAAGCGACCCTCGTCATCGCGAGCTGTCACCTTGATGACATGCTCGCCTCTCTCCAGCGGCGCCGTCCAGCGAATCTCCGACGGACCGCCCTCAAAAGAGAACCGGTCGCCACCCACCGGAAAAAGGCACACAGGGCCACCGTCCGACCACTCGTAAGAGCTGATACGGGCAGGCTCGTTGACCACGCAACGAATCGTGCAGGTCTTGCCCTTGAGTATCTTGTAGCCCTCGTCGTAGAACTTCAGGTACTCGGGTTCATCCATAGCAGTCACCACCATATCGGTCACGACAAGCGGCGGGTCAACAGCGGTCCTGACTGCGACAGAAGCCGTACGCTCCCCTCCGTAGCCATCACTCACCACGACGTGAATAGTGCAGTCAGCCTCAAAGTCGGGAGCCGTCCACATGGCCGAGGCTCCATCCGCCACAACCTCACCACAGTCTGTCGACCACGTGTAGATGAGAGCGTCTCCATCTATGTCCTCTGCCTGGCAGCGGACCTCGCAGCTCTCGCCCGGATGGACCCAATCGCAGTCAGCACCGAGACCATCTATTGCCGGGTAGTGGTTGTTCTTCACGATGACAGTGACCGTGTCACTCGCAGGCGGCTCCTCCCCCCCATCCTTGACAGTGACCGTGACATGGTAGATGCCTTCATCCTTGGGAGCCGTCCATGCCACCGTGCCCGCATAGCCATTGATAGTGCCGCTGTCGGCGGACCACTCGTACTCAAGGGGATCACCGTCCCGGTCCTCCGCAACACACTCGATGAGGCAACTGTCGAGAGGGGCAATGACCTCCTGCCGGCAGGCAAGGCCGACAATCTCGGGCGCACTGTTCTTAGGGGTGCACCCACTACACACCGTGACTACACCAACTATCGACGACAGCAGCAGAATAGTCCTCAAAATACGAGACATACTACATCTCCACCCGGAATCAGTAGGGAAAAGGGGCATAGCGCCCCGTCAACCGCAAAACATTGCCTCCAACTGCGCCCACACCCAGGGGCTCAACCGAAGCAGTTCCCACAGGTACTCACCCTGAAATCAACGCTGCCGCTTTCTTCAGCGCCACTACCATTACGCACGATTACAGACACCCTGGCGTAGCCAGCGCCGTCGAACGCCTCCCATGTTATGCTGTCGCCGCTCCCGGTTATTGACCCGGCCTCTCCATCGGCCTCAACATAGCCGCCGCCGGTGTCCTTGAGTCGAACGCAGCTCCATTCATATTCAAGCCCGCTCGTTGCTCCGTCCACCACGCAAGTGATAATGAGTGGTCTCCCCTGGAACACAACCCACTGTGTGGTACCGAGCGCGGGTCGCTTCAGCAGGTTGTGACCGTCCGGCTCCACCTCAAACCCATCGACCCAGAAGGGTCCGCCGGGGCTCTCACCACTCTCTTCTTCAGCTTCGCCCACACGAAGGCTCACAGACTTGCTCGCCTGATTGCCCTCCTCATCAGAGACAACCGCCTTCACCTGGTAGAGGCCGGGCTTCTCGGGAGCCGTCCACGACACCGTCGCGCCCTCGCCCTCGATACTTCCGCTGGCGGCAAGCCATTCATAGCTGAGTACATCTCCACCCAGGTCGGTGGCCATGCAGGTGATGGAGCAAGTGTCTCCGGGCTCAAGGGTCGCCCCATCCGCCCTGACACTGGTGATTATCGGCGTCCCGCCCACCACCGAGGTGTCTCCCATGGCCTCGCTCAGCGCTACTGCTTGTCCGGGTTCGAGGCCCAAACGCGACTCAATCTCCCGCCACAGCTCCGCATCGAACGACAAGAAGTCGTTCTCGAGTTTTGCATGGAAGGCAGCGCCCTCAGCGGAGCCGTCTATCCACACAATCACCTGTTCGAACGGAGCACTGGTGAACGTGATCGCGTCTATGGCAGAGTCCCTGCTCCAGTCCTTATATGAGTACAGCGCGTCGGCGAGCACAGCCATGTGACCATGATGCGCACTCTTGAGATTCGTCATTACAGCCTGGACATCGCTGCCCTGTTTCCGGGCCTTCACAGTCCAGGCAAGACTGTTGAAAAAGTCGTCCTGGTATTGCTTGCACTGCTTCGCGGCCAGGACGTATTCGCCTTCGACGCAAAGCTCGCGGACAGCCAGCGCGTCCTCATTCGCATACCGAAGCCTCAGATTCGCTTTGTCCACCGGATCGAAGGTGAACGCGCTCCGAAGGCCCCTGACAATCTCCTTCGCGAAGTAGAAGGGCGAAGACGGCAGCAATCCTGCGTCACTCATACCGCCGATGGAGAATACATCTTCGGGTTCGACCACGACTTCGGCCGTGACCGTCGGCGCTGGCGCCTGCGCAGCCGCATCCTGTTCACCACCCTGACCCTCCATTGTTGCAGGCGCAGCCAGCACGGTTGTTACGGTTACAACGACGGCAACCGCACCGAGCAAGCCCACAAGGGCCTTCTTGTTCGATGTGAGGGCATGCCAGATGCGCAGTACCCAGAAGTAGATATCATCCATAGATGTCGCTCGCACCGATCCAGGTGAATTGGAAGTCCGGCGAACAAGAGCCGCAGCGCCGACGAAGCCGCCATGGGGCGCCGACTCCGGCAGGAAATACGGTTAGCACAGAAATCACTGGATTACCCATATTGCGTACAACGAACTTGGCCACGCAAACGATGAGGGCTGAATCGCGCATCGCCACGAAACCGAACCAATCCTAGTCCGTTTCGCTGCCATGAAACACTTTCCAGCTGGCTTTGACCTGACCGGCGTTCTTCTGGTAGGCTTCGAAACCAGTACGACTCCCGCATATACTAGTCTGGCCCGCGAGGGGTGTCAAATACGAATGCGGGTCGGCCCTAGTGTGTTCCACACACCACCGGGTGCGGAACGGCGGCCAGTTGGGGGTCTGAAGACCCTCAGACTCGCTGGTGAGAGCTTATCTCGGGGTCACGGTCGGCCGGCAACAAACACATGAAGGCGCTCATACACTATCTACGCCGAATCTTGGAGGATCCCTTCAAGAGGTACGTAACTGTCGGCCTCGTTGCGTTGGTCGCAATACTGCTGATAGTCGGCTCTCCGATTGAACAGGTAGAAGAACCCGAGACACCCGAAGCTGACGTCGCACTTGAGGTCGACTTCTTCTATCACTCGGGGTGCACTCACTGCCGTGATCAGGAACCTTTCAACGAAGACATGGCTATCAAGTACCCCAATGTCTACTTCATCTACCATGATGGGGCAGACCCAGGAGAGTACACCGTCCTTGTCGAGCTGATTCAGGGCACGAACATCTCGGAGAGCGAACTCGATTTCCCTGCCACTATCATCGGCAATCGCGTGTTCGTCGGATGGGAGTCGCGTGAAGTCAACGGGCCACCGATCGAACAGGCCATAATCGACTACCTTGCGGGCAACGCCGAGACTACTGCTCCCACCGACGAGGGACTCCTCGACGAACAGACCATCCCGATTCTCGGGACCATTCACCTTTCCGACTATTCACTGCCGGGACTGGCCGTTGTCCTCGGTTTGGTGGACGGCTTCAACCCATGCGCCATGTGGGTTCTAGCCTACCTCATATCGGTCTTGTTCGTTCTCAGGGACCGCAGGAAAGCCTGGCTCCTGGTAGGCTCGTTCGTTGCTGCGTCAGGTATCCTCTACTATCTCTTCATGACAGCCTGGCTCAACGCGTTCCTGCTCATCGGCTACTCCAGGCCGGTCACTCTGATCATTGGTGCGGTCGCTCTTGGCACAGGACTCGTCAACATACAGGAGTACATCAAGTCAGGCGGCCAGATAGTATGTGAAGTCGTGGATGCAGACTCACGCAAGAGCACCATGTCACGAATTCAGACCGTAGTATCTTCCCCTTTGAACATCGCCGGTGTTCTGGCCATCATCGGGCTTGCCTTCGTCGTGAACTCCATCGAGTTTGTCTGTTCCGCCGCTCTCCCCGCAATTTTTGTGGGCGTCCTAACAGTCGCAGGTCTGACCACGGCACAGTACTACATGTATATTCTCCTGTACGTTTTCTTCTTCATGCTTGACGACCTCATCATCTTTGGGGCCGCAGCATTCGCAATGAATACGTCGCTTGGAGAGCGCTACGCCAAGTACTGCAAGCCTGTGGGAGGTATCATCCTGCTGATCCTCGGCGCGCTTCTGCTCTTTGCACCACAACTTCTCCGGTAGCGCGTCCGTTCACAACAGGCACTCCTCCTCCGCAACGTGGCCGGAGTGCTCACGTAAGAGTGCTTTGACCACGTATGGGGCCGATGCTACACTTGCCTGTCCCATGAAGAGAATCGGAGTCCTTTTCCGCCCTCACGTTGAGCAGGCCTTGGCTCTCGCACACACGATTCGGCATATGCTCGAGTCCGAAGGCATCACGGTGTGGCTCTCTTCAGCGTGGGACGAGCAAGCTGCAGAACCTCAGATGCCGGAGACGGACCTTGTTGTGGGCATTGGCGGCGACGGCACCATATTGCATTGTGCCCGCGTTACGGCCCCGGCGGCAGTTCCTGTGCTGGGAGTGAATCTGGGAAAGCTCGGCTTCATCACGGAACTCGGTGAGAGTGAAATAGGTGCTATCCTGCCGCGCGTGATTGCAGGACAGGGGTGGGTGGAGGAGCGAACGATGCTGTGCGCCACATTGGGGGAGAGGCAGTTCCTGTCCCTCAACGATGCGGTGGTGCGGTGCACAGCGGTGCGTCTCATCAATGTTGCGCTCGATGTTGACGGCGAGCCCGTGACAACGTACAGAGCAGACGGTGTCATAGTGGCGACTGCCACGGGGAGCACCGGCTATTCCTTCGCCGCAGGAGGTCCGGTGCTGCTGCCTGAAGCCGGGGAGATTGTGGTCCAACCTATCTCCAGCCACATGGGTCTCAGCCATGCTCTTCTACTATCCGGCGACACGAGGGTCGGCCTCCTTGTAGAAGGCAGGGACGGAGCAGTCCTCAGCTTTGACGGACAGGTAGATTGTCCTTTAAGCAGTGGCCAGCGCGTCGAGGTCAGAACAAGCAAGCACAAGGCCCGTTTCCTGCGATTGAGGGCCCACACCTATTTTTACGGATCGCTTCAAGAGAAGCTGGGAGGTACGAGGAAGTGAACGTCTCCAAGGCAAGAATATCTGACGTGCCGGCCATGCATCGCCTCATCAACGACTTCGCCAATCGTGGCGACATGTTGCCGAGGGCGCTGAGTCAGATATACGAGAACTTGAGGGACTACTTCGTCGTGCGCGATGGCGGTGCGTTCATCGGATGCGCCGCACTGCACGTGAGCTGGCTTGACCTGGCAGAGGTTCGCTCGCTGGCGGTCGACGAGAGCAGGCAGCGAGGACGTCTCGGGGCCACGCTCGTGCAAGCTTGCATCGACGAAGCACGTTCGCTCGGACTACCGCAGGTCTTCTGTCTAACGCGCCAGCCTGAGTTCTTCCAGAAACAGGGGTTCACTCTCGTCGACAAGTCGCAGCTACCACACAAAGTGTGGGCCGAGTGCTACTATTGCCCGCTGTTCCCTGATTGTGACGAGGTTGCCCTTATACGCGCAATCGACGCCCTCCCCCCGGAGAACCAACAGGTCGAGTAAGCACGGGAAACGGGCCAGAAAGATGGAGAAGCAGATATCAACGAGACAGGTCTACGATGGTAGCGCCATCTCGCTCCGGATAGACGGGGTGAGGAAGCCGAACGGCAAGACGACCACTCGTGACGTCGTGGAACACGCAGACTGCATAGTCGCCGTCCCGGTAGATGAAGACAACAACGTCCTGCTCGTGCGCCAGTACCGCTACCCGGTAGACTCCTACCTGCTTGAAGCTCCCGCCGGCGGGGTGGAGCCCGGAGAGGATATTCTCGACTGTGTCCGCCGGGAGTTGCAGGAGGAGATCGGGTACGAACCCCGGACAATCGAGAGGCTCGGGGGCTTCTACTCAATACCGGGCTACGGCACCGAGTACCTGTATGCGTACCTCGCTCGCGACCTGAAGCCAAGCAGGCTCATGGCGGAAGACACCGACGAGATAGAGGTCGTCAAGGTACCGCTGAAGGACATCCCCGCACTCATTGAGTCCGGGAAGATGTGCGATGCGAAGAGCATCGCCGCCCTGCTCATGTACATGGCCCGCGAGAAGCTGCTAGCGTAGCTTCTCAATCACTGCGTCGGCCACCTGGTCCGTCGTGACCGCAGACAAATCGTCACGGTCGGCTTTCATGTCGTAGGTAACGCTCGCGCCCTCTGCAATCACAGCCGCTATGGCGCCTTCCAGCCTGTCGGCCGCCACCGTCTCTCCTAGATGGCGAAGCATCAGCACGCCGGAGAGCATCGTCGCAATAGGATTCACCTTGTTGAGTCCGGCGTACTTGGGAGCGCTCCCGTGCGTCGGCTCAAAGACCGCAATCTTGTCGCCGATATTGGCGCCAGGCGCAAGCCCGAGGCCACCCACGAGTCCCGCGCACAGGTCGGAGAGGAGGTCGCCGTAGAAGTTGGGCGTCACAAGTACATCGAATTGCTGCGGCCGCTTTGCAAGCTGCATGCAGCACGCGTCGAGAAGGACGTCCGTGAACTCAATCTCCGGATAGTCCGGCGCGACTTGCCTTGCCGCGTCGAGGAATACTCCGTCCGAGAACTTGAGAATGTTCGATTTGTGCACGGCGGTGACTTTCTTGCGGCCGTTGGCGCGCGCGTAGTCGAAGGCGAAGCGGACTATCCGCGTGCTCGCCGAATGCGAAATCACCCGCAGACTCACTGCCGAATCATCAGGTACACGCTTGCCGGTTGTCTCCGCCACAAGTGTTCTCAGTCGCGCAGTGTCATCCTGCCCGCGGTCAAACTCGATGCCCGCATACAGTCCCTCGGTGTTCTCCCGCACCACGACGATGTCAACGTCATCATAGGGCGCGTACACTCCGCGGAAGCTCTTGCACGGTCTCAGGCATGCGTACAGGTCCAACTCCTGCCTGAGAGCCACGTTGACACTGCGGAAGCCGCTCGCAATCGGAGTCGTCACGGGCCCCTTGATAGCTGTTCCGTTCTTCCGAATCGAATCGAGAGCCGCCTGCGGAAGCGGAGTCCCGCTCTTCTCCTGCGCTTCGGCGCCTATCACAACTGATTCCCATTCGAATGCGACACCTGTAGCCTCGAGTGCCCGCCTGGTGGCTTCCGACACCTCCGGCCCAACACCATCACCTGGGATGAATGTCACTCTATGCTTCACGCAATCTCCCTCCAGCAAGCTCGACAAACCAAGTGCGGCTCAGGATTCATGAGCCGGCATCAAGCGTGCCGTGTTTTCTGATATAGGGCACTAGACCGCCCGCGGCGAGGATGTCCGACATGAGCGACGGCATCCTGCCACAACTCAGCGTTGTGCCCGTCTTGAGGTTCACGACGATTCCGTCGTCCAGCCTTATCTCGAGCGGATCCCCATCCTGAATGCCATCCGTGTCGCAGATGAGGACGACAAGTCCCTGATTGATGGCATTGCGGTAGAAGATGCGGGCGACCGACTTCGCCAGGATGGCGCCCACGCCCGCCATCTTGATTACAACCGGAGCGTGCTCCCTGCTGGAGCCAAGGCCGAAGTTGCGCCCCCCGACGAGCACATCGCCCTCCTCAACTTTGTCCCTGAATCCACGGATTCTGTCCTCGAAGACGTGGGTGGCCAGCTCAGGAAGATTGCTACGAAGGTGCGCGAATCGCCCGGGTATTATGTCGTCGGTTGAGACATCATCACCTGCGATGATGGCTCTGCCTCTCAGCATGTTCCTCTCCATGGTCAGCATATCTCCCTGGGGTCGGTTATGACGCCGACAAGCGCCGTTGCGGCCGCAGTCGCGGGACTCGCGAGGTACACAAACGCGTCCGGGTTGCCCATGCGTCCCTTGAAGTTGCGATTGGCTGTGGAGAGGCACGTCTCTCCGTCGCCAAGCACGCCCTGGTGCAGTCCCAGGCACGCGGCACAACCGGGTGGCAGGATGATGGCGCCGGACTCTACGAGGGAGGCAACATACCCGTGTTCTATTGCCTGAAGCAACACTTGTCGAGAAGCCGGGGCAACGAGTAGTCTGGTACCGTCTGCCTTCCTCCTGCCCGCAAGCACGCGCGCCACGAGTTCCAGATCCTCCAGGCGTCCGTTCGTACACGTACCGACGAAGACCTGCTCCACGCGTGTACCGCTCAGCTCAGAGACAAGGCGCACGTTGTCCACTGTATGGGGGCACGATGCCACGGGCTGCAGCGAGTCGAGAGTAATCTCGACCGTCCGCTGGTACCGGGCATCCGCGTCGGCAGCCAGCGCGCGGTAGTCATCGCCCCGGCCCATGGCCTCAAGGAATTCCCTGGTCTTCTCATCGCTTGGAAAGAGGCCGACCTTGGCCCCTGCTTCCACAGCCATGTTTGACACAACCAGCCTGTCAGGCAGCGAGAGCGTCTCAACACCGGGACCCGCGAACTCCAGCGCCATGTATGTGGCGCCGTCCGCCCGGATACGGCCAATGAGGTGAAGAATCAGGTCCTTCGAGCACACCATCGGGCCAAGTGACCCGGTGAGCCATACGCGCAGCGTCTCGGGCACCCTGAACCAGTTCTTACCAAGCGCCATGGCGACTGCAACGTCACTCGACCCCATTCCTGTTGCGAACGCACCGAGAGCGCCGGCAGTCACGCTGTGCGAGTCAGAACCCACAATCACATCGCCCGGCCTGGCATAGCGCTCGGCAACGAGCTGGTGACAAACGCCATCGCCGACCTCGCCAAGCGCGCAGCCGTGCTCCCGGGCAAACTTGCGCATGAACACGTGGTCAGTCGAGAGCTGTCGTGCAGGGCTGGGAGCAGCGTGGTCCATGAAAAGGACCGACCGCGACGGCTCCGCAAGCTTCTCGAAGCCCGCCTCCTCGATGACGCGCAACGTCATGGGGCCGGTGGTATCCTGCACAAACGCGAGGTCAACGGGGGAGATGACGATGTCGCCCGCGCCGGCATCGGTGCCCGACCTATCAGACAGTATCTTCTCGGCGAGGGTCTTGCCCATGGAAGCTATCCTATCACCGCAAGAGTCTGGTTCAACTGTACCTTGTCGCCGGGCCGGCAGTTGATGGCGACGACCTCTCCATCGTCCGGAGCCGGCAGCACATTCTCCATCTTCATGGCTTCAAGGATGCATATGCTGTCGCCGGCCTGTACCTTGTCCCCTTCCTCCACCAGGTAGCGGATAATCGTCCCCGGCATGGGGCTCAACAGGGGCGTACCGTCGACCAACTCGGGAGCGGGCTCGACTTCCGGCGGCGCTGTGTCCTCGGCTGGTTCCGCGTCGGGCGCAAGAACTTCGCCCGAGCGCGCTCTCGCAAGCAGTGCATCCTCCCGCCAGATGTCATCGAGCGTCTTGCCCTTTGTCTCGGGAGGAGGCGCCTCAAGTCCATGCTTCCAGCGCAGGAATCGCATGCCGGACGTCGGATAGAGCACGTACGTGAGAACATCGCCTATATCGGCCGCCAGATCGCCCACCTCGCGGCGGGCGGCCTCCATTTCAGGCTCAATCACGTCTGCCGGTCGGCAGCCAATCGGCTTCTCGCCGCGCTCGTAGCCCTTGAGCGCCATCTCCTGCAACGCAGGGTCAACAGGCATTGGCGGTTTGCCATAGAGGCCGTACACGTAGTCCTTCACCTGCTCAGACACGTTCTTGTAGCGGCCAAACAGGACATTGCTGATGGCCTGCGTCCCGACAATCTGACTCGTTGGAGTGACGAGCGGGGGATAGCCCAAGTCCTTCCGAACCCGGGGCAGTTCCGCATACACCTCGGGCAGGCGGTCGAGCGCGTTGGCCTCCCTCAACTGACTCACCATGTTGCTGTACATGCCTCCCGGTATCTGATGCCGCAGAACCGCAGTGTCGATGACTGACATCCGGGTGTTGGCCAGGAATTCCCGATACTTGGGAGCGATGGCCTCAAGCTTGTCGTCAATTGCCAGCACCGAGTCGAGGTCGAGTCCGGTGTCCCGTGGCGTGCCCTGGAGGGCTGCAATCATCGTCTCGACGGCCGTATGTGACGTGCGCAGGGCGAACGGGGCCAGGCACGTGTCAATAATGTCCACGCCGGCCTCCACCGCCTTCAGCATGCTCATGGCCGCCATGCCGCTCGTCGAATGGCTGTGCAGTGCCACAGGGATGTCGAGCACGTCCTTCAACGAGCTGACCAGGTCGTACGCATCATCGGGGGATATCAGGCCCGCCATGTCCTTCACGCAGAGGCTATCCGCCCCCATATCCTGCAGCGTAACTGCCTTGTCAATGAAGTAATCTATCGTGTAGACGGGGCCACCGAGCTTGTGTTCCGTCAGCGAGTAGCAGACGGTGGCCTGCACGTGCTTGCCGCACTCCTTTGCCGCCTCCATGGCCGTGCGGAGGTTTCGCTCGTCGTTCAGCGCATCGAAGATGCGGAAGACATCGATTCCGCACTCGGAGGCATAACGCACAAACGCCTTCACAACGTCGTCTGCGTAGTTCCGGTACCCGACGAGGTTCTGTCCGCGCAGAAGCATCTGGAGCGGTGTCCTGGGGGCCGCACGCTTCAGAAGACGCAGGCGCTCCCACGGGTCCTCGTTGAGGAAGCGCGTCATGACGTCAAACGTGGCGCCACCCCAGACCTCCAGGGACCAGAAGCCGAGGCCATCCATGTCAGGAGCCAGTTCAAGCAGGTCTTCGGTCCTAACCCTGGTCGCGAGCAGCGACTGGTGTCCGTCGCGCAAGGTCAGATCGGTGATTTTCACAGGTGTCGTCTCGTACATGAAGTGGGTGACTCCTTATCTGAATCGAGATGCGGAACGATTATTCTATCAAAAATCTCCGCTGCTATAATCAACGACGTGACGTTGGCCAACCAGAAGGACGTAGAGGGCAGGCTACCACTGCATATCCGGGCGACCACGTTCGAATGGGGCAGACGAACCTACGTGATGGGGATACTCAATGTCTCGCCCGACTCGTTCGCCGGAGACGGCGTGACGAAGTTGTCGACGGCCCTTGCCCTGGCGCGGCAGATGGTCGCTGATGGCGCCGACATCATCGACATCGGGGGCGAGTCCACAAGACCAGGCTCGGAGCCGATCAGTGCGGACGAGGAGACCGAGCGCGTCGTCCCGATCATCGAAGCTATCCGTCGCGAACTGGACATCCCGCTAAGCGTTGACACATACAAGCACCGGGTCGCACACGAGGCGCTGCAAGCCGGAGCCGACATCGTCAATGACATCTGGGGGCTGAAGCAGGAACCGAGACTGGCCAACCTTGCCGCTGAGTACGGCGCAAGCATGGTCCTGATGAGCAACCAGCGAGACGTCTCTCCCAGGCATGATGTAGTGTTTGACGACATCGCCAGGGTCGTGGCGGAAGACCTTCGGAGGGCCACGCGTGAGGCACTCAAGCGAGGGGTCTCACCGACACAACTCATAGTCGACCCAGGCATCGGGTTCGGCAAGACGCAGCCGCAGAACCTCGAACTGCTACGGAGGATGGGCGAGCTGCGTGAGCTGAGGTTCCCCGTGCTCGTCGGTACTTCGAGGAAATCCGTACTGGGGCATGTTCTGGACCTCCCACCATCCGAACGGCTTGAGGCAACGGCCGCCACCGTGGCGATATGCGTTGCACAGGGAGTCGACATCGTCCGGGTACACGACGTCAGAGAGATGTGGCGCGTCTGCAAGGTTGCCGATGCAATCACCCGTGGCTGAGGACATGGCAGCTGAGGAGGTGTTCCTGGGGCTCGGGTCGAACATCGGCGACAGAATGGCGCAGCTCAACGCAGCGCTCAGGGCGCTTGCGCAGCACGTGGAACTCCTGGAAACATCGAGCGTCTACGAGACGGAGCCGGTTGGCCATGCCAGCCAGCCACCATTTCTGAACCTCGTGTGCCACGCGGCAACAGGGCTGGCTCCGCTCGACCTGCTGGACCTGACCCAACGCATCGAGAGAGAACTCGAACGCCGTCCTACGTTCAAGAACGGGCCCCGCACTGTGGACATCGACATCCTCTTCTATGGAAACCGGTCGGTCCACACGACTCAACTGGATATTCCGCACCCACAGATCCCCGAGCGCTCCTTCGTTCTCGTGCCACTCGCGGAGATCGCCCCTGACCTCGTTCATCCCGAACTGAGCAAGACCGTGGCGACGCTTGCCGGTGAGACACACGACAGACACTGGGTGCGCAGAAGATACGGAGGAAATGATGTACCAGCTATTCGTTGAAGACCACTTCGATGCCGCACACTATCTGCCCGAGTACAATGGCAAGTGTGAGCGACTGCACGGCCACCGGTTCAAGGTTGTCGTCCGGGTAGAGGCCGAATCCGTCGGCGACGACGGGATGGCATACGACTTCGCCGAGATCAAGCTCCGGCTCCGCGAACTGCTCTCACAGATGGACCATAGCTGCCTCAACGAGCTCGAACCCTTTTCCGCGAAGGCTCCATCGAGCGAGAACATCGCCGCATGGCTCTACTCTGAGCTACAACCACGGTTCGAGGACACGCCCGTGCGCCTCGCAAACGTCGAAGTGTGGGAATCGCCGACAACGGGAGTCAGCTACAGCCCCTAGTCCTGCATGTCCGGCGGCAACAGGTTCGGGATGGTGTCCTTGATGGGGTAGTGAAAGTCACAGGTGCTGCAGTAGAGGGAGCCCGTCACAATCTCCCTGTCGTCCCGCTCCGTGACCGTCAATTCGAGCGTCCCCTTGCACACCGGGCAGGCCAGTATTTCCATCAGCTCGTCTTTCATCTGCCTGTAGCGCATTATAGCAGTACAGGGCGAGCCCAGAGCGACATTTTCGTGGGTGCTATAATCCATGCAGGAGCATACAGCCATGATGGTTCAACTGAAGAAGACGTACCGCGGACTCAACCCCGAGATGCTTCACGACGAGGTGCGCGACCTGGTGTCACGCAAGGGCATCAACGCGGCAGATGCCCGGCTACAGACATACTCCGTACCGAGCGGTGCAACACAATCGCGGGTAACACTGGCGCTCCACGACGCCGACGGCCGCGAATGCGGCAGTGTCCATATCCTCAGTTCGGCCGGAGGTGACGCGCGAATCACAATCGACCTCGACGACCAGCTCGTGCCGTCCGACACCATTCAGTCGCTCTATGCCGACATCGACTTCCTGCTTGGCTCCTACGAAGTGAAGTGGTAGACGGCCCCTTCCTCCGGTGCGTCGCCAAACGCGGCTCGTGAGCCGCGTGAGCCCGGCCAACTGCACCTTCTCTCAAGCCGGTCAGCGCCCGCAACGGGCGGAGCAGGCCGACACGGCATCTGCCTCTCCTCACGACACGTTCCCGTACCACGTTGCATGAAGAGGGCCACTACCGTCTCTCTCGGGCATGACGAAGGGCGGGCACAAGCAGGGAAGGGACTCAAGCAGTCCTTCTGTGGCGGAAGAGAAACGCGGAGCACACTACGGCTACGGCAAGCAACGCGATGCCGCTGACCGCATACGCAACAGTGAACCCGAAGCGGTCGATAAGGAAGCCGACCACAGGCGCCAGGACGCCACCGCTCTCCATTGCGCCGAAGTAGTAGAAGCCCAGTATCGTTGAGCGGTTCTTCGGGGAACTCCAGGCGACGATGTATGCCTCGGAGGCCGGCGCACGGGCATACAGGGCAACACCGAGAACGAGCAGCATGCCCATGACCATCACCGTTCCACCGCCCATGCCGAGCATCATAAGTGCAGGCCCGGACAGCAGTGCGAGCGCCACTATAACTCCTACCCTGCCAAGGCGGTCCGATACGTAGCCTCCGAGCACGCTGGCCCACAGGCCCGTCGAGTAGAAGAGAGCTATGGCCACAGCCGCCTCGTGCTCCTCGAAACCGTGAACATCCACAAGGAAGAGCGGGACGGATGATATGGCCGAGATGATGGCCGCCGCCGTGAGGCAACTGAGGACAAGTACCGCAATCAGAGGTCGCCGGTTGGCGACGATGTCATCCGCATCTTCCCCGGTCTTGCGAGCGACGGACCCGGCAGTCTCGCCCCTCGTTCGACGTCCCAGTATGGCGTAGAACACCAAGCCGAATGCGATGGCCGGCAAAGCCAGCGCCACGAACGAACTCCTCCAGCCCCATGCGGTCGAGATGGCCGCCGCGACCAGCGGCGCAATGAAGTAGCTGGCACTTCCACCAATCATGTGCAGGCCTAGAGCACTACCGCGATGAGCAGGGTCTGTGACAGAGGAAATCACGGTCGGCGCCGATGGGTGGTAGCCACCACCAAGCAACCCCATCAGGGCGAGAGAAGCCAGCAGCAGCATATAGCTCGTTGATACTCCCACCAGTAACCCGGCAGAAGCGACCCCGCTCGTGCCGACAAAGAGGAGCAGCCTGGGTCCAACGCGGTCGGCCAGCCAGCCCGACGGCAGTTGAGCGATTCCATATGGCACAGCGAATGCCGAAACGACGAGAGCGGCACGCGTGTAGTCAAGTCCGAACTCATCTCTAATGAAGGGAAGAAGAGGGACCACCAATGCGGTCACCAGATGATGCGCAAAGTGCGCCAAAACGAACAGCAGCACAAGGCCCGAAACCGCCGGCAGGGACCAGGATGGGCGCGGGAGGAAGCGCCTTGCTGCGCTCATGACAAGCCCCGGGCATTGACCCAGTCATGAATCTCATCTATCGCTTCCCATGCGATGCCGAGGTAGTGGCACCACCCCGGATACTCCCGATATTCCGCGTCGTACTTCCGGGCGATTTGCTTGACGACAGATGGCGGAGTCGCCCTGTCCTCGCTACCGACTGCAACCAGCACCGGACACGATACCTGACGCTCATCGACGGCAATCGCACCGGTGACTATCTCCCACATCGCTCTGCCAGACTCGTGGACGAAGGAACCATGCACGGCAGCCATCTCGCGAGGTGCGAGAGTGTTGAGAAGTCCATACCGGGACTGCCGCCACTTAATGACGAATGGACGCTGCCGCACTATCTGGTGCAGATTGCCCGAGATGCAGAGAAACGATGACAATGTGCCCACAGAGATACCTGCCGGAGCCACGGGAGCCACAAGCACCATGGCCCTAGCAAGCCCGCGCTCAGCCAGTTTCTGAGCAACGAGACCCCCCATACTATGACCCACGAGCACGGGAACGTCCGGCAGTACCCCGATCGCCTGCTCAGCCTGTGCCACGTAGTCCATGATTCCCACGTGTCTCAGCCTTGAGCTGTCCTGAGGCTTCTCGTGATGCAAGAAGGTAATGGCCTCTGTCCGGTAGCCACACGCTTCGAATCTTCTACGGAACCGGTTCCAGTAGGACGCATCTCCCCACATCCCATGAAGGAAGAGCAATGTTGGTGTCTTCACAAGCCGGATTGCCTGCCAATCGAATGCAGAATCACCACAGTATAGCCCAACGGCAGCACCAGGAATACGCACCGCAACGAAGGCCGGAGCGACCACCCAGGCTACTGCCACACGCGTGACAGGGAATGCGCCACTGAACCATGCTGCCCATTCAGAAGCCGTGCCACGACGAGACCACATCGACGGGTTCTCGGGAACTCTCGAGCTTGTTGGCCGGGAATTCCCAGTCGGGGTAGCCGATACTAACGGCCGCCGTGATGCGTTTCGACTCGGTCAGTCCCGTAACCTGCCGAATGGCCTCCGGATAGCTGATCGCCTGCTGGTCGATGCAAGTCCCAAGGCCGAAGCACATCGCCGCGAGGCAGAGCGCCTCGGTCATTATCCCGAGGTCGAAGTCGGTACGTGAGCGCTCCAGGGAGGCATCCGTGCAGATGATGATGCCTACGGGTGCGTCAAAGAAGCGCAGCGCTTTTCTATTCCACTCTCTTCGTGCAGCTCGGTCTTCCCGCTGGATGCCGAGAAGCTTGAATACTTGCTTGCCGACCTCTTTCCGACGGCGCATGTAGTCACCGAAAAGGTCGGCCGGCGCGACATCGGGGTTGCCTGGAGCACCTTTCTCCCACAGGTCAACAGTGATCCTGTTCAGCTCCTCCAGCGGAGCGCCTGTCAGCACTGCCAGTTCCCACGGCTGGGCATTTGAAGCTGAGGGAGACTCGATGGCCAGTCCGATGACCTGCCGCAGTATGTCCTGCGGCACGCGGTCAGGCTTATAGCCGCGAATGCTCTTCCTGTTGAGCATCGCGTCGGACAACGACATGCATACCATTTCCATGCCTCACCTCCCGCCAGGGGTCGCATCAGATGTCAGGGCCAATAGTATCGTTGCAGCCCCGCTCTCTGCAATGAAGCTCCAGTGAATCATCGACACCGTGCTACCCGAGAAACGCAGCGCCCGGGTGACACGTGTATTGACTTGGGACCACTCGACTGGTAACGTGCGAGCCATTCCGCGTAGACGCTGCGCAAGGCAGCGTTCATGGAGGTGTGCTGCGATGATTCATGACAAGATTGAGGCTGCAGGAAAGTACAAGGTCCTCTCCGAGAACCTCTCACGCGCGTTCGAACTGCTGCAGCAAGGCGACATCGCCAACAAGGAGGATGGTCGCTACGAGGTAGATGGAGACAGGCTCTTCTACCTGGTCCAGAGCTACGTCACAAAGCCGGTCGAGGAGTGCAGGCTCGAAGCGCACAAGCGCTACGCGGATATCCAGGCGGTCTTCGCCGGTCGCGAGGCCATGGGCTATACGCAGCCCGGCATGCTGGAGGTCCAGACCCCGTATGACGGGACCAAGGACATCATGTTCTTCGCCGTCCCAGACAACTACACGATGCTACAGCTCACGGCAGGCGAGTTCGTCTTGCTCTTTCCGGGTGAAGCACATACGCCCCAGTGCCAGAGCGGCGGCCCGATGAAGGTTCGGAAGATAGTCTTCAAGGTACTGATGGAGGACTAGCGGCAGAGCAAGACCTCGCACGCCCCGGCAGTGTCCGCTCCGCAAGCACCCCACATCTGCCGGCTCGCCGTTGACCGCCTGCCGAGAAGGCCTGCAGGCAGCGCCATGGCATACGGTGCTGCGGACGGCAGGAATACCGAGGCCCATCGCAACCATCCCCGGGCGTATCGCCCGGAGGGCGCCGTCAGGCTGCAGGAGGCGCCCCAGCACGGGAGAGGCGACGCCCATCGTAACGACAACGTTGAGACCCCCTCAGAGTCGAGGCACGGCTCGAGTCCGGAGATGACCAGAGTGGCCTGGCGGCGAGGCTGAACGCGACCAACCACTATGGACGCTGAAGAGCGGACAGGAGGGATGGTAAACGACGCTATCCAAAACTGTGGAAGACCCGAGGTTTTCCAGGTGGGGTCGACACGCCGGAGTCTGCCTGCCTCCGCCGTGAAGTGAGGTGCTATCATAGCGGACAGAGGCAGCTACGTAGGACAAGACTCCATGGCAAGCTCATCGCTACTCGACACGGCAGGCATGCGCGAAGCCTCCGGCGGCTCCGTTCCGCAGCGGCGGAAGTTCTTCCTCGTCGTCAACAAGCGAGCAGGCAACTACGTCAAGTGGTTCGTGCAGCCACGCATGGGCGAGTTTCTCGCCACCGAAGGTGTAGCAGGCGAGGTCCACTACTTCTGCGACACCCGGACCCTCAAACAGAAGCTGGACAGCGCCTACGAAGAAGGATTCCGGCGCTTCGTCGCCGTCGGTGGCGACGGCACTGTCTCGCTGGTCGCGACCCTGTTGCGGGGCAAGGAATGCACCATAGGCATTGTTCCAACCGGAACGTCGAACATGCTCGCGCAGATGCTGCGGATTCCTGTCACCACTCGGCGCGCCTTTGAGCTCCTTCTCTCCTCAGAGTATTCAAGGCCGGTTGACGCGCTGGACATCGCCGACAGGTTCTTTTTTCTGAACGCATCAGCAGGACTCTCCTCCTTTTCCATGTCCGACCTGCGCACCATCGAGAAGTCCTACCTGAAACTGCTTGCCTACGTGCTCGCCGTCATACGAAGCATGAGGAAGGCCCGGACCAGGAGCTTCCGCGTGACCGTGGACGGAGAGGAGCGCTTCATCCAGGCTGCCGAGCTATTCGTGGACAACGCAGGAGCGCTCTGGATGCCACGTTACCGTACTTCGGACGCGCAACTCGACGACGGGACAGCCGAGGTATGCTACGTTGAGAAAGGCACACCTGTCGAGCTTCTAAACGCGGTTCTCGATGTGCTTCTGGTACGGAAGAGGCGCCACAGCATACGGCACGTGGCGAGTGCCGTCAACGTGTCCATTGACTGCGACGACATCATCCCCGTGCAGGCCGACGGAGACGCAATCGGCTCCACTCCCGTGAGTATCTCTGTCATGCCGGCAGCCGCCAGATTCATCGTTCGGCCCATCGGCTGACCTCTCTCACGACCGGTTCACCGACCCGCACTACCCGCCCCTTGTATGTTAAGGGGGATGTATCCTGATGGTGTCGCGGGAGAGGGGAATCAGACTCGCCCCTTAGGCCTGA
>CAZQML010000173.1:0-4127 GCA_964594245.1 uncultured Dehalococcoidales bacterium
CGCTCCGGAGGAACCGAGACGCAGCCGAACACGTGCTCGTAGAACGCCGCGAGACGCTTCCAATCTCTGGCCACAAGGTTAGTATGCGTGTAGCGTGCGTTGAACGACCTGTCCATCAGACCCCCATTGCCGGAAGCGGCACATGCCAAGACACGTCGCACTGAGTGCCGCGTGGTGCGATGGACATTGAGAGTAGCAGATGCCGCATGCCAAATACAGCGGAGCATGCAGGCAACAATACTCGAAAGCATTCATGATGGTGGAGCTGAGGGGACTCGAACCCCTGACCTCCTCCGTGCAAAGGAGGCGCTCTCCCATCTGAGCTACAGCCCCCCGGGAAGCAGGTTCGTAGTATAGCATGTCACCTTCGTACCGGAGGTCCGCGCGTTCCGCGGCTCTCTTCCATCAAACGCGGTCATGTCGCCACCTTGAGGCTGCGGCGCTGGGTGCGTAAGGTCCCGGCACCACCTCGTGCGGCTCCCTCAACGCAACCCTCGTTTCCGTGAATCAGCAAGACATGGGTGGAGACAGCAATTGGAGTCTGCACAGGCCAGACCTTCTAGCCTTTCGAACCTTGCGTGCTATCATACCGGCCTATGAGGCAAAGCAAACATCCCAGGTGCTGTGCGAATGGGTGACTTGGCGATTCCAGTCGCATTCGGTCTCGGCATCCTCTCATTCGCTACTCCCTGCGTCGTGCCCATGGTCCCCGTGTACCTCGCCAACATTGCCGGCCTGTCGGTACTCTCAGACCAGCCCCCATCCCGGCGCCACATATTGCTGAACACTCTGATGTTCGTGATTGGCTTCTCGGTCATCTTCATTCTGATGGGCACGGTCATTACCGCCGCACTTGGTGGCATTCCGATATTGATCAGACAGCGCATCGCGGGCGGTCTGCTCATTCTGTTTGGTGTCTTCCTATTCGCTGCGGTCAAGATTCCCGAGCTGAATTACGAACACAAGCTTGGGACTGACAAGGTGGTCGGCACGGGCTACATCCGTTCGTTCATGCTTGGTGCGGTGTTCTCGATCGGGTGGACCCCGTGCATGGGGCCTTTCATTGGCAGCATAGTGGCGATGGCCTCCTACGGCGGAAATGTGGCGCAGGCAATAGTGCCTCTGACTGCCTATTCACTGGGCCTCGGCATGCCATTCATGGCTATTGGGGCAATACTCGGGACTCCAGGTGCCTCCAGGCTTCTACGATGGATGAGCCGACACGCCAACGTGGCTACGCTCGTCGGGTCCGCAGTACTGGTAGTCGTAGGCACACTGATGTTCTTGGGCTTTATCTAGCTGCATATGCTGAAAGGAAGAGGCTGAGAATGAATACTGGAATACGTGCGGCCGCACTGCCCGCTGCGGTGACGGCTACTCTACTGTTGGCACTGCTTGCCGCTGGCGGGTGCTCCAATGACAGCGCGCCGGCGCCGGCGACCTCTCCAGAGGACATGGGGCTCCAGGAGGTCTCGGTGGAGGCACCGGATTTCACCCTCGAGACATTGGACGGGGGGCAGATAACGCTCTCGGCGCTGCGAGGGACCCCGATCCTGCTCAACTACTGGCAACTGAACTGTCCACCATGCCGCGAGGAGTTGCCCTTCCTCGACGCCGCCGCTGCCAAGTACGATGGAAAGGCAATTGTCATGGCAGTCGACATCGGAGACAGCGACTCAAGCGTGCGAGAGTACTTCGACGATGCCGAACTGAGCATGATTGTCCCGATGGACGTACAGGGTCGCGCGGCAAGCAGCTACTCAGTCGGCTTCACGCCGACGACGTTCCTGATTGATTCACAAGGAATAGTGCGATATGTTAAGGTGGGGCCGTTCGCCAACGAGAGTCAGATCATCGCGTCGATAGAGCTGGTTCTCCCGGAGGCATAACGTGTCCGTGAAGATCGTTACCGACAGCACCGCAGACCTGCCACCAAAGGTGGCCCAAGAATTCGGAATCACCGTCGTCCCACTCCATATCCACTTCGGCCACGAGACATACGAGGACGGGGTCGACATCTCGAAAGAGGAGTTCTACCGGCGACTCACGAGCGAGCAACAGCTCCCGAAAACGTCAGCCCCTTCTGCAGGGGCCTTCACAGAGGCGTACGAGCGATTGGCAGAGGAGACTGACGAGATACTCTCCCTACACATCTCCCACAAGCTAAGCGCAACGTATAACTCGGCAACAATGGGGAGGGACGGGGTAGCAGCCGACTGCCGCATCTCCGTCATCGACACTCTCTCAACATCGATGGGCCTCGGACTTCTCGCTATCAGGGCGGCACAGTTGGCACGCAATGGGGCAACCCTCGACGAAATAGTGGCGGATACCGAATCCGCTCTTCTGCGAACTCAGTTCTTCGGCGTACTGGACACATTGGAGTATCTCCACAAGGGGGGGCGAATCGGAAAGGCTAGCTCATTCCTCGGATCGATACTGAATGTGAAACCTATCGTCGGCCTCCGGGACGGGGAGGTGCACCCCATTGAGCGAGCGCGCGGATTCCAGAAAGCGCTCGACCGGATCTGCGAGATGGTCGCCGGCTACAAGGAGATCTCAAGCCTCGCCGTCGCTCACACAACCGGCCAGGACGACATGGAACGCATGGCGTCACAGATGTCTCAGTTCTATCCGGGCGATCGCATACTCCTCGCGCGCGTCGGAGCCACAATCGGAACCTACCTCGGCCCCGGCGCCCTCTGCGTGGGTCTTATCGAGGGTTGAGCAGGAGACTCCGCACAATCCCGTGTGCAGGGGCGCTGGTGTTCGTGCTCTCCAGACACAAGCACTCCAGTTGACGCGGATGGTCTCATGCGTGGGGCTACCCTGGTGACCGACACGGCCAGGGGGGCCACCGGATCAAGGTGGACACTGAACATGCGCTGAGGAAGGCGCTCATGCGCCTCGACCTGCTCCGGGAAGGCGAGGAGGCAATCTTCACTCCGCTCACCGGTGGCATTGCCTCTGACATCTGGAAGGTGGACCTGCCCCGGCAGACTGTGTGCATCAAGAAGGCCCTCCACAAGCTGAAGACCAAGGCTGACTGGTTCGTGCCCATCGAACGGAATCTGTACGAATGGAAGTACTACGAGATAGCCGACAAGGCGGCGCCCGGCGCGGCGCCAAGGTTGCTCGCTCAAGACAGTGAGTCCTTCCTCTTCGTAATGGAATTCCTCGAACCGGAGAGTCACCCCCTGTGGAAAGACCAACTGAGGGACGGCAAGACCGATCCTGAATTCTCCGGCCAGGTCGGGGGCCGTCTCGCGGCGATTCACTCCTACACCGCCGACAGGGATGACATCGCCGCTGAGTTCCCCACGGATGGGATATTCTATGCATCACGCATGGAGTCCTATCTCGAGGCCGCGTCCAGAGTTCACACGGATCTGGAACAACAACTAAGCCGACTGATTCGAACCACCATGCACACCAAACGAGCACTCGTGCATGGCGACGTTAGCCCGAAGAACATCTTCAATGCTCCACGAGGCCCGATCCTTCTTGACGCCGAATGCGCCTTTTTCGGAGACCCTGCCTTTGACCTGGCCTTCTGCCTGAATCACCTCCTGCTGAAATGCCTCTGTACTCCGTCCGCAAGTTCTGGCTTTCTGGACTGTTTCGCCAGTCTGACCCGGGGCTACCTCGCCGGTGTTGACTGGGAGCCAGTCGAGAGTATTGAAGCAAGGACGGCTCGTCTATTGCCCGGTCTGTTCCTGGCCAGGATTGACGGCAAGTCCCCTGTTGAGTACATCACCAGCGAGAAAGACAGAAACCTCGTTCGGAGAACCGCCCGGACTCTCCTCAAGAACCCTGTCGATCATCTATCGGAGATAAGCCAGACCTGGAAGATGGCGCTTGAGCTCTGAGTTGTGCTGAGAGCACCGACTGCGGCTTGATGGCAATGCGGATTGCCACGGCCCGCCCGCGCAGAATGCGGCTATCCCCTGAGGGAAGGCTCCTGCGGTGAGTACAATGGAGACGGCCGTAGCCGATTCGGGCGCCCGGCCGGCTACAGCAGCAACACCTAGTCCCGATACTTGCCCAGAACGATGACCCCGTTGGACCCGCCGAAGCCAAACGAGTTCGAGACAGCGACGTTGACGTCCATTGGTCGTTCCACATTG
>CAZQML010000174.1:0-2716 GCA_964594245.1 uncultured Dehalococcoidales bacterium
TCATGAAGGGACTCATGGAGCGGACCGGCTATATCGTCAGGAACAGCGGGGGCTCATGCAAGGGCAAGGTGGGCGGCCCGCTGGTGGTGGCCAGAAAAGGAGGACTGACCTTCACGTTCGCGCAGATGAACTACTGGTTCCAGACACTCGAGTTCTACATGACTGGCGTCGCCCACTGGAACATCGCCGTCGGCATGAAGAAGGGAGAGGTGGCCAACGACAAGGAAGGGATGGAAGCCGCATGGAACTTCGGCAAGAGCCTGGCCTTCCTGATGAAGGCAGTGCGCGGCGGACCTGCCGGGACGCGCTGAAGACTCTCGACATGCATCGCAAAGAAGGAGGTTGGTGTGAAGAAGGCAATCTGGACTGACGGGATAGCCGCTCCGTGGGGACCGTGGTCGCCGGGGTTCCACGCCGGCGACTTCGTCTTCGTGGGAGGGCAGGGGCCCATCGACCCGAAGACGGGGAAGCTGAAGGGTGCGACCATCCAGGAGCAGACACAACTGACCCTTGAGAGCATGAAAGCGGTCCTCGATGCTGCCGGCGCCTCCATGGCCGACGTGGTGAAGGTACAGGTGCTTCTGACGCAGCTGGAGGACTTCAACGGGATGAATGATGTGTACAGGACGTTCTTCACCGAGCCGTACCCGACCCGCATCACCTACGGGGTTGTGCTGAGCGTTCCTGGGATGCGTGTTGAGATGGACGCAGTGGCCTACGTCGGGAAGTAGCCGGAATCAGGGGAACACCTCAGCTCTCTCTCTGTGCATCGCCCTCCGGCCCCGCCGCGGCGGGCCAGAGAGGCAATGCACGGGTACCCTTCAACCGAACAGGCCCACTTCCGCCCTCTCCGAAGCCGCGTTTCTTGAGGGCGCGAGTAGGGCATGGTACAGTCCTCTCGTTCAGGTTCCGGAACGCAGCCACCATTGTCCGAACACAGGCAGTCAAATCCAGGGCGGCGGCCTTCCGGCAAGTCCCACGTAACGGAAAGAGGTGCACAGCATGCGGAGAAAACACAGCGAGGTGAGCGACAAGAGAGAGATGGAGCGGATTCTCTGCTCAACTAACATCGGGCGATTGGGCACCACCGGGGCCGACGGCTATCCATACGTCACGCCGGTGAACTTCGTCTACTACCGGGGGAACATCTATTTCCATTGCGCGCCCGCGGGCGAGAAGCTGGACAACATCGCACGAGACTCCCGCGTGTGCTTCGAGGTGGACGTGCCGCTGTCATATCTGGACACGAGTCTCGGACAGGAACAGCGCGGCTGCAAGGTGCACCAGCTCTATCACTGCGTCATCATCCGGGGTGAGGCAACCGTGGTGCCGGACGGCCCACTCAAGACTGCGGCCCTCAACGCCCTCGTGGCGAAGCATGTGCCCGGCGCCGACCTGAAGCCGGTGACTGACGACCTGCCTGCCTACGGGGCCTGCAAGGTCATCCAGATAAGGCCTGTGACCACTACGGCCAAGAGCGACCTCAGTCAGAACAAGACTCCCGAAGAGCGGCTGGCTGTGGCACGCTACCTCAAGGGTCGGAATGGCCCTATGGACCTGGAAACAGTCATGGCGATGGGCTTCGACCCCGACGACCTGTGACCAACTGCCGTGCCCCGGCGCTGAAGCTGCGCGGCGTTGGGACTCGAATCCCGAGCGGGGAAGACCCGCAAGTCACACTCGCACTCGTGTTAGCTGCCGCTTTTCGAGCATTGAGGGGATTCTGGCAGGGTGGATTGACGGATTTGCCGGAATGCCGCAGGTCTGGAACATCAGGGATGAGCAGGCGACCAGAGGCAGTCGGTCGCCGAAACCACAGCTACGATTGGGTCAACGATGGCCTCACGGACGGCAGTCCGTAGCATCTCGTGCCGGGCGATGAACTCCGCCACGGGAGGACTGGCAGCGTAGTAGAAGCCAACAAGGTCACGGCCCGATTCGCTCTGCATCAGGACCTCGTCACGGAAATCCCGCAACACATCGATCTCCGGAGCACTGCTGGTACCATACGCTGCGGTAGCGATGAAGCACATTGCTCCGCCTTGATCGCCGAGCAGCTCGCGTTCAAGCTCTTCTTCCTTCTTGATCTCATCGACCCGCGCGTACAGTGCGTCCTGCGCAACACGCAGCGCGTCGTTCACCTTCGCGTTTTCGCTCGCCACACATGAAAGGACCCGTGCCTTGCCCGCCACGGTGCTTCCGCCGTCTCCAAGAGGCAAGCCGAACACGTCCCCAAGCGCATCGCGCCCCCATTGCAGTGCGCTGTTGGCGCCTTCTTCAGCTGCCGCTGCTTTGCAGGATGCGTAGGAATTCTCAAGGACCTCCGCAACGCCCATGTTGGTTTCAATGAGGCCGCGCATGGAGGTCGGCGGTGTCTCACGGAGCGTGCCCGCCACACCCGAGAGTATGAGGTTGGCGGCGGCCAGCACCTCCAGGGTTCCGGCGGTGTCAAGCTCGCCCTCTGCGGAGGACCCATTGGAGGCGCCCCCGCCCAGGCCTGCATCAACCGCGACACTGACACCGAATCCGGTGGCCAGGGCACCTTGTATCTTCTCGACGTAGGCCCGTTCCTCCGCGCTCAGTAGTTCCAGTGAATCGTCAGCGGACACAGCGCCGGGCCCTAAGGTGGCGAACACGACCGCCGCTAGAACCAGCACTCGTGATGTGAGCCTGGAAGACAAGCCTCTCATACCTGTGCCCTCTCCGCCATAGTAAA
>CAZQML010000175.1:0-2939 GCA_964594245.1 uncultured Dehalococcoidales bacterium
CATGAGAGAGCTGAGCAGCCAGTTCCACATCATCCAGCTGCATGTAGTGATGTACGTGATGGTGTCCTCCGGCTTGAGGTCCGAATGGAGAACAAGTTCGACGAAATGGTTCAGCAGCACTCCTGCGACGCCCTGGACCATGCACTTGGGCTTCCCTGTCGTCCCCGAGGAGAACATGACGAAGACCGGGTGGTCCGCCGGCAACTGCTCGAAGTCTATCTCCGTGCTGTCGTCCGGCGCGAAGAAGTCGTCGTAGCGGACCGCACCGGGGATACTGCTGATGTCGCTCCTTCCCGGCTTCTCGTAGGACGTGACAACAACCCGCTCAAGCGAGGGGATGGCTCCGGCAAGCTCGGCCGCCTTCGGAATCACATCGAAAGGCCTTCCCTTGTAGAAGTAAGAATCGGACGTGAACATGACCTTCGGCTGGACCTGCCCCAGCCTGTCCGCGGCCGCGCCGGCGCCGATGTCGGTGGCGCAGGACGACCAGGTAGCTCCCACACTCGTGGCCGCAAGCATCGCGGCTGCGGCCTCAATCATGTTCGGCATGTAGCCGACCACGCGGTCGCCGGGCTTCACTCCGGCTTCCCGCAGGGACTTCGCCAGTCCTGCAACGGTGCCGTACAGTTCTCTGTAGGTCATGCGGGCCGAGACGCGGTTTTCTCCCCTGAATACGAGCGCAGTGTGTTCGTCCCGGCGTCGCAACAGGTTCTGCGCGAAGTTCAGCCTTGCTCCTTGGAACCACTTCGCCCCGGGCATCTTGTACGGGTCGTCCACCACGGAGTCGTACTTGACCGACGCAATCGTGCCGGCGTAGTCCCAGACAAGCGCCCAGAACTCGGGGATGTGGTCGATGGACCACTGGTGGAGTTGGGGATAGGTGGACAGGCGCACTCCGTGTCGTTCATTCACGGCCTGCATGAACTTCGTCATGTTGGCATTGCGCTTCTGTTCTTCCGAGGCTTCCCAGAGTCTTGTTGCCATGAAGTCTCCTTCCTTCCTGGGCCTGTCTCGCAGGCTGGGGCAATTGTAACTGAGTCAACTTCGGCTTTTGTACTACATCCGGTCGCCCGGGGCCGTTGCAGATACCGCGTGTCTGACATGTAACAGGCCGCTCGTTCGGCTACCGCCTGGGCGAAGCCGGCCTTACTGTACGTGCAAGCAAGAGGTGAGCATGGTGTCGCTGGAATGCCCGGAAGCACGGGGAGCAGCGGCAAGATTCGCCGCTACTCTACAACGACGGTCTTCCTCAGGCCACACGCTGGGCTAGCGTTTGGCTCGCGACTTCGTCGCCGTCGCTGAGTCAACCGGCGCGGCCGAGGCTCCGACCTGGTTCCTCGCCTTCGCCATCCCCCTGCTTACCGAGTGGACGGGTGAATGGTTGGCCTACTGGCGCAAGCAGGGTGTGTTCTGACCGGGCATTTGTCAGAACGGGAAGGAGGACCTCTGTCACCAGTGATACGGACGAGTGCGCCCGGCCAGGGCACAACCGCCCGCTCGTCGTGCACACAGCGTGAGGGATCGCGAGCAACGGTGCGATGCCGCTGGCACGGCCCTTGAGTGGTTTCGGTGTCACGAGAGACATCACTCTAGGTGTTGGGTGATTCCGGCGCTGCCGTGACTGGAGGTTCGTCTTCGAGCGGAACGGTCACCTCGAGTACCGTGCCGGCACCGACTGAGGTGTTCACGCTCATCCTGCCGCCCCACGATAGGACACGTTCTCGAATGCCGGTGAGGCCGATGGCGCCGGGCTTCCTCGCCTCGTCCTCCGCGAACCCGCGCCCGTTGTCGACCACGCGAAGCACGGCATCATCCCCGTCCCGTTCGAAATCCACCGCGACTTTCGTGGCGCCCGAGTGGCGCCGCACGTTGTCCAATGCCTCCTGTAGCACGCGGAACATCCCCAGGGCCACTCGTCCACGTGGCAGCTTGATGTCCTCAACTCGCCGCAGTTCGCATTCCACTCCGGACTCGCGCGTGAACTCCTCCGCCTGCCACTCGATAGTGGCGGCCAGCCCGAGGTCCTCCAGCATCACCGGGGCGAGGTTCGCGTAGAGCCGCCGCAGTCTCGCGATGGTGTCGTTCAGCACACCGGCTATACTGTCCAGCGCCGTATGCGCAGCCACAGGTGTTGCAGGCGGGAGCTTGCCGCGCAGGGAATCGAGGTCCATGTTGACAACGGACAGCGCCTGGGCGACATGGTCATGCAGTTCCCAGGCCACCTCGGCGCGCTCTTCCTCGTGCGCGGTCTCGAGGCGCGCAGTAAGCTCACGGAGCTCGCGGTTCGCCTCCGCAAGCTGTTGCTCCATCAGCTTGCGTTCGGTGATGTCGCGGTTGATGCCCAGGTAGGCGACCACGGCGCCTGACTCATCCTTTCGCGCCACGGCGGTGCGCTCGCAGTCGAATACCGAGCCGTCCTTACGCCTGAAGCGGACCACGTCCTTCACGAATCCGGTCTCGGCCATCCGGCGCAGGAAACTTTCGCGATCGGCGGGATTGGCGTACACGTCAACAACATTGAAGGAGGAGATGTCCTCGCGCGTGTAGCCAAATAGATCATGAAACGCCTGGTTCACGTCCAACAGGGTCCCGTCAGGAGCGTTGATATTGATGGCATCGCCAATTAGGTTGAAGAGCGAGCGGTACTTCTCCTCGCTGCTGCGTAGTTCCTCCCGTGCGCGCTTCTGCTCGGTGACGTCGCGCATGACACCCTGGAACTCAATGATTCTTCCGCGTTCGTCCCGGCGCGCCGACACAGTGCGCTGGCAGTCGAAGACGGTGCCGTCTTTCTTCTTGAAACGCATCTCGTCCTCAAGAACTCCCGGCCCCGCTATCCGGCGCAGGGAATCCTCGCGTTCCTCCGGATTGGCGTAAATCGCAATGATATTCAGGTCCTGCAGCTCGTCACGGGAATAGCCAAAGAGGTCCAGCCACGCCTG
>CAZQML010000176.1:0-3047 GCA_964594245.1 uncultured Dehalococcoidales bacterium
GGCAGCCAACGCGGCGGCTCCGGTGGCGCCACCCGCAATCGCCGCCTTCTTCGAGCAGACATCGTGAGTTCCGCACCCATCCCCCATGAGTATGTCGGACAGCAACTCGTCGACGCAGCCGGTTGCCATCATGGCCAGCATTAGAAGGAGTGCGAGCAAGAGGCAACGGAGCAGCCTGACCCTCGCGGCAGGTGTGCCCTTCGTGGGGCCACGCATCACCTTGCGGCTACCGTTTCTTCCGGACATTTCTCTCTCAGCTCCGGCCAGGTATGAGGGCAATCACGTCGCGGCCTCCTCCACTCCGCCTGAGAGCAGTAGGTAGTGTCGCAGGAGCAGCCCACCGTTCATGCCTACCGCGGTTCCCATCGAGAACACCATGGTAGCCAGTCCTCCGGCCGCCGCTCCCTCGGTGGCGAACAGCGCCAGGGTCTGCGTCAGCGCGAAGCTCGCACCCCACAGGATGATGTACCACGTCGAGCGCGTTCCCATCACCTGCTGTCCACGCAGGCTCAACCGCGTGCTCAGGCCCCAGAATCCGCCGACACCGAGTCCCAGTATCACAAGTGGAACCGCCCACTTGAAAGCGATGCTCAGGCCGAGGAGCAGGCTGTAGCCAATCAGAACGACCGGGCTGAAGCCCAGCTGGAGCAAGAGGCTTCTGCGCGTGATTCTTCGCGAGCGGCCTACGCTGCGCACCATCATGTACACGGAGAAGAGAACCAGCGGGATGGACAGAAACCCGACGATTCGAAATATGACCGTCAAGAAAGCCATATGGTATTCCTCCGGCAGGAGGGATACGGTGCTCAAACCCTGGACGGAAGGTGTCTCAATGATACGCCTTCGGTCTGACGTGTCAACCCTCTTCTGCATGCAATCTTGCGCGACATGGGTTCCACATCTTGCAATCTTCCCGACGTGCTAGTATCTTGAAATACGTCTCGCAGTGTGGGGAGTGTCGGGAGGCACTTGCCGCATGAGGTCCCGTTATGGCGGATCTATCCAGTAGTCTGTTGCAGGCGTTGTCAGCGCGTGAAGAGGCGCGCCGGTTGCTGGCGTCTCTTGACCGGCTCGGCGCGGAAGGCTCGCTCGATGACGCGACGCGCGACGCGATGCGGCAGGAATATGAAGAGAGGCTTCAAGCCGCCGATGCGGATATCGCTAGTGCCCGGGACACCATAGGCGAGCAACAGCAGCAGCTCTCGCAGGAACTTGAGAAGCTCCGCCTTGAGGAAACCGCACTTGAGGTCAGGTACAAGGTCGGCGAGTTCGACCTGAAAGAGTATCAGAAGGCTGCCGGAAAGCTGCGCAGCCGTATCGAAGGGCTGGAGAGACAGTCCGCAGCCCTCGAACATCTGGCCGCCGCAGAGTCGGTGGATGAGGCCAGGGCGGTTGCGGTTGATGCGGACCGCGCGGCGCCCCGCCCTGCAAAGCCGCCGCACATCACTACTGCCGCGAAGCCGACCGCACGTCCCGCGGGCACGCCGATTTCTTCAGGAATGGGGCAACACGGCTGGGTGCAGAGACTCACGAGTGGCAGAACGCCGTATCTGCTCAGCGGCGCCCTCGTGGCTATCGGCGTCATTGCGGTCGTCATCCTGTTCGCGCAGGCCGGCGGTGGCGGATTCAATCTGCCCAACCCGTTCAGTGGTGTGGGCCTGCCCGGTTCGTCGGGCGGCGACCTGGTGGTCACTGAGGGAGAGTTTGATGAGAAGCCACTCACGTCTCCGCCGATGTCGCCGCCTGCCGGCGGCAGCTTCACTGTACCGATTGAACTCCACGGCGCGCCGGGCATCGGCAGCCTGCACCTGGAGATGAGATATGACTCGAATGCGCTGCAAGTCACGAGTGTCCAGAGCAGCACGCTTCCGCCCGACTCCCTGTTCGAGTACAGCAGCGCGCCCGGTCGCGTGACCATCGGGCTGGTCTGTCCCGATGGACTCGTCGGTGACGAGTCAGTAGCAACTGTCACGTTCGAGATGCTGTCGTCCGCGCCGGGCGATGGCCCGACAGCGCTGGTGCTGGAGAACCTTGTGGCGCACAGCGCGGAGAGCCTCCTTCAGGTAGTCGCCACAAGTGCGCCGGGGAGCCTGGGACTCCAGGATTTGTCGGTGCTGCCACTAGTGGTGTCATTCCCACAATAGGAAAAAAGAGTGAACATGTCTGGAAGACAAAGGGAGCTTCGACGGATTGTGCCTGCGCTGTTTGCCGTCGTCCTCTGTATTGGCGGGACAGCGGCATTGGAGCGCGCCAGCGCGGCAGAGAACTACGCCGCCATTTCCGGTGCCGGGGGAGAGTCTGTCCTGTCCTCTGGCAACGGCGCGGGTCAGCCCGGCGGCGATTCCGCGCAGGCCTCTCCGTTTGGGGTGGATGTGTGGACCAGCAAGGGAGGTCAGGGCCAGGGGGCATACGGGGGCAGCTTCGGCGCAGAAGAGGACGTTGTCATCTACATCAAGGCGAACCAGGATTGCCTCGCTTCTGTCATCATCGCACCGATGGGCGAGCCTCCGAGCACCACTTTGGACATTGAGCTTCAGGCGGACGTGCCGATACTCGTAACGCCAAAGGGGACAGGAGAGGACCTCGTCGGAAGCTGGCAGATAAGCGTTGACGCGGTAGCAGGGGAGTCTTCTGCCTCGGACGTCACCGTATTCACGATAGGCGATGTGGCGTTGTCCGGCCCCCTTGTCGTGGACGTGTGGACCGACAAGGGGGGCAGGGGTATCGGACTTCCCGGCGGGAGCTACCTCCTTGGCGAAAACACGACCGTATGGATAGAGGTCGGTGCGGATTGCGAGGTCACGCTGATTATTGATGGACCGCGTGGTTCGGGCTCCGAGACCGTCTATCTTCAGTCCGGCGCCTACTCCATGCAGCTTGGACAGGCCGAGGCTATTGACGCGGGCACGTGGGCAATCATCGTGGAGGGCAGGGTTGCCGGGCAAACGGCCTCTGATACCGTGAGATTCGCCGTACTGCCGATCGAGTCCGGTGCCCCTGCGGAGTCCATCGAGCCCTCGGGCCTCCAGTCTCGCGGGCAGGCGCCT
>CAZQML010000177.1:0-4144 GCA_964594245.1 uncultured Dehalococcoidales bacterium
GCGGTGTAAAGAGGAGCATTCTTCGGTATCTCAACCAGGCGGGCTGTCGCGTGACTGTTGTGCCGGTTGGGTCGTCCACCAGCCATGTCCGCGAGTTGCGGCCTGACGGGGTGTTGCTTTCGCCGGGGCCCGGCGACCCGATCCATCTCAGCAGTCTCGAGTGCCTGGCGCAGGAGTTGCTCGGCAGCGTGCCCTTCATGGGCATCTGCCTGGGCCACCAGGTCATCGCGCGCGCGCTTGGAGCAAGCACCTTCAAGCTGAAGTTCGGCCACCACGGCGGCAACCATCCCGTTCGAGACCTTGCGACCGGCCGCGTGCATATCACCACTCAGAACCACGGCTACGCGATCGATGACCACTCCCTACCCTCCGGGCTGGAGGTAGGGCACGTCAACCTGAACGACGGGACGGTGGAAGGACTCACTCACCGTGAGTTCCCGCTCATCTCGATCCAGTACCATGCCGAGGGGACTCCTGGTCCACAGGACAGCAGGTACCTCTTTGACAGCTTCGTCGAGATGATGCGGTCGCATCAGCACTAGGGCTTGATGAACCGGCCCCGCGCTCGAGGGGCTGAAAGGCAGTTCGTGGCATGATACGTGACAGGTGTGCGGTCTTCGGGGCATTTACCCCATCGGAAGACGTCGCCCGCCTCATATTCTTCGGACTCTATGCACTGCAGCACCGCGGGCAGGAGAGCAGTGGCATCGTTGTGTCGGACGGACAGCAGCTGAAGCGCTATGCGGCGGCAGGTCTGGTATCTCAGGTGTTCTCTGAGGAATCGCTCGCGAAGCTTGGCGGTTTTGCAGGGATAGGACACAACCGTTACTCGACGACGGGGTCGAGCACGGTGGTCAATGCGCAGCCCCTGGTTGTGTCGGGCGAGGCAGGCACACTGGCACTTGGCCATAACGGCAACATCATCAACGCCCTCGAGTTGCGGGAAGAACTCATAGAAAGGGGCTTCGAGTTCAAGACCACAACTGACTCAGAGGTCATCGCCAACCTCATCATGGCGTCGCCCGGGCACGATTGGTGCGAGCGTGTTGCCATTGCCATGCGCCGGCTCATCGGCGCCTACTCACTCACGCTCTTGACGACGGACATGCTGATAGCGGTGCGCGACCCACTCGGCGTACGACCACTATGCCTGGGCTATGTGGGGTCGAATCCCGTGGTCGCCTCGGAGACCTGCGCGCTCGACCACATAGGCGCACGCTTCGAGAGGGACCTCGCTCCGGGAGAGATTCTCGCCTTCAGTGCTGAGGGCACGCGCAGACTGATGGTCAGCGGTAGTTCTCGGCAAGCAGCCTGCGTCTTCGAGTACATCTATCTCGCCAGGCCGGACAGCATACTTGAGGGGAAGCTCGTGTACGATACACGCCAGCGGATGGGTGCACGACTGTGGGAGGAGTATCCTGTGGACGCTGATCTGGTGCTCGGCGTCCCCGATTCAGCTACTCCTGCTGCGATAGGGTATTCCGATGCGTCCGGCATACCGTTCTGCGAGGGACTTCTCAAGAACCGCTACGTCGGCCGAACGTTCATTTCGCCCGACCAGCGACTGAGAGACCTTGGTGTGCAGTTGAAGTTCAATCCCTTGACGGAAGTCATTGCAGGGAAGCGGCTCGTAGTCGTCGATGACAGCATCGTCAGGGGAACCACCACGCCGCACGTGGCAGCTCTGTTGCGGCGCGCAGGCGCCAGGGAGATACATCTCAGGATATGCGCTCCACCGATAAAGCACCCTTGCTTCCTCGGCGTGGACATGGCCACCGAGTGGGAACTTATCGCTACGCGCAAGTCAGTCGAAGAGATACGCGATTACGTGCACGCGGACTCACTGGGGTATATGAGCCTGGACGGCCTACTGTCCTCGGTGGGCCGTGCCCAAGACACCCTGTGCATGGCCTGCTTCACCGGCGAGTACCCCGTGCCGGTGCAAATGGGACTGGACAAGTTTGCGCTGGAGACTGCGCCGTGACAGGTGTTCGACGCCGAATAGGCATACTCTCCCTGCAGGGGTCGTTCTCGGAGCACGTCCAGTCCGTGCAGAGAGTGGGAGCGGCTGCAACAGAGATACGACTCCCGTCCGAGATCGCTGGTGTGGACGGGTTGATAATCCCCGGTGGTGAGAGCACGACGATTCTGAAGCTGATTGACGAGTACGGAGTTCGCGAGCCCCTTAGGAAGGCAATCATGGCCGGGCTGCCCGTGCTGGGGACATGCGCGGGGGTCATCTGTCTGGCCAACAGGATATCAAGCCACGTGATGAAGCCCCTGAGCGTCCTCGACATCTCCGTGTCGCGCAACTCGTTCGGCCGGCAGGTGGACAGCTTTGAAGAAGACCTCCAAATCGAGGACTTGCCGGGGCCGGCATTTCGCGGGGTGTTTATCAGAGCTCCCGTGATAGAATCGTGTGGCGATGGCGTGCGCGTGTTGGCGCGACTTGCCGATGGAACCGTGGTCGCGTGCCAGAATGGGCATGTTCTGGCAACGTGTTTTCACCCCGAGTTCGTTGACGACGTGCGTTTTCACGAGCTGTTTCTCCATCTCGTTGAGCAACATGCCATGGGTGGCCCGACCTAGAGTGGACCGCGGCATCTCCGGTGGGTGTGCCAGAGCATGCCCGGGGGACCGGTCCGGAGGGCAGGCAGATGCAGAGCCTGGACAAGGATACCGAGCGTAAGACAGTCGCCATTCTGAAAGTCCTGTCCGAGTCGTCCGGGGCACTCGGCTCGTCGTCTATTTCGCGCGAGCTTGAAAGACACGGCGTATTCCTCAGCGAGCGCTCGGTGCGATATCACCTGCGCATGACAGACGAGCGCGGCTACACGGAGCCGTTCGGCCGGGACGGTCGCCTCATAACTACCGGTGGCCTGGAGGAGTTGCGGCTCGCCATGGCCCCGGAGCAAGTCGGGTTCATCATCGAGAAGCTGCACCTGCTGGCATTCAGGACAACGTTCGACCCCGGCCGAAAGGCCGGCCTTGTGCCGATCAACACCTCCCTGTTCCGCGTCGAGGACTTCGCCGATGCCCTCCAGGCTATGCGTGTCGCCTTCGACAATGGGTATTGTGTGAGCAGGCTTGTTGCCGTTGCGAACGAGGGAGAGAAGCTTGGCGCGACTGTCGTGCCGCGCGGAAAGGTGGGGCTGGCCACCGTGTGTGGCGTCGTGGTCAACGGGGTGCTGTTGAAATCCTCGGTCCCGATTGAGTCGCGCTTCGGCGGAGTGCTGGAAATCAGGGGCCACAAGGCCCGACGCTTCGTCGCCATTATCCGCTACGACGGGACCTCCCTCGACCCATCAGAGCAGTACATACGGGCGCGAATGACCACCGTGCGAGAGGCCGCCGCGGATGGCTCGGGTAGAATTCTGGCGAACTTCAGGGAGATACTTGCCCCCTCGCGCAGCATTGTCGAGCAACGAATCGAGGAACTCAAGTCCGCGGGGATGAACGCTGTCTACCTTCTCGGCAACACCAGCGAGCCCGTCTGCCAGATCGAGGTGGGACTGAACCGGGTCGGCATGGTGCTCCTGGGTGGACTCAACCCTGTGGCGGCAGCAGCCGAGGCCGGTATCGATGTCGCGAACACTGCGGAGAGCGGGCTTGTGGAGTACGACCACCTGGTCGACATCAGCACGGTGTAGCCTCTTACCGGGCTAGGCGAGGCCGCGGGCGTAGCGCACCGCATTCAGAAAGATCGCCAACCCCTGCCCGACGCCACCGGCTTCCTGCGACGCCGTCCACCTGGGATGCTGCGTCGACCGCACGAATCGCTCGGGATGTGGCATCAGTCCCAGTATGTGGCCCGAGGGATCTGTGAGCCCGGCGATATCCATGTAGGAGCCGTTAGGGTTGTGCGGATAACCGGCACGCCTGCCATCGGGGTCTGTATAGTGAAGGACGGGAACGATGTCGCCCTCGGCATCAGGTGGCACCAACAGCCTGCCCTCGCCATGTGCAACGGCAAGCTCGAGACGCTCTATCCCCCGGGTGAAGATACACGGATTCCCGCCGGCGACTCGCAAATGCACCCAGCGGCACTCGAAGCGACCGGACTCGTTGGGCAGCAGGCTGACACGTTGTCCTGCAGAGGGACGCGGCAACAGGCCGGCCCGAACAAGGATCTGAAAGCCGTTGC
>CAZQML010000178.1:0-2926 GCA_964594245.1 uncultured Dehalococcoidales bacterium
CAAATCAAAAAACTTCTTTGTTCTTGTAATCGCTTGTTGAGAAAAATAATTACTCAATTTTTTATCTGCGAGCAACTTTATGACTCGATCGGCCATCATATCAGCATCCCCAGGAGGAACGAGAAAGCCGGTAACCCCGTCTATAATCAATTCTGGAATAGCTCCTACATCCGAAGCCACTACTGGTGTGCCACATGCCTGTGCTTCAGCAATGGTGTTTGAAAAAGTATCTGCTTTTGATGCATGTATATAAAGATCAGCAGCTTGGTAGAAACTAGCTACTTTTTCTTGTTCTTTTTGATATTCCACAAAATGTATTTCAATTCGCCCAAGCTGCTCAGGCTTCCCTTTTTCACCAAGACAAATCAAAATTAGCTTCTCATCCTGTAGAATCTCGCTGGTTTTTCTAATCGCTTTCTCCAATGTTGCATAATCTCTCCAAGGATTAGCCTTTACGCCATTGGCAACGAATAGTAATATTTTTGCACTTTGTGGAATTCCTAAATTTAGTCGCGCTTTTTCTTTAATACCACGGTGAAAAACTTTTGTATTAATACCATTTGAAATGACGCGAATTTCAACGATTGCAGGTGCTATAATAGATTGCACTACTTTTTCCTTAACCCACTGAGAAGGTGTTGCGATATATAATTGAGATTCTTTTAAAATTTCCCTCTTAAAATGCCAATTATATTCTGTAGTATCTTTTTTGACTGGCGGATATATTCGAAGGTCTGGGCATTGCCCACAGCCGATTTTCCATCTCTCACAATCAAATGAATGGGCGCAGTGACCACTCAACAACCATGTGTCATGCATCGTCAAAATAATCGGGACCTGATGACTAAGCCAAGGAAGCACGCGAAGATCAAAATAGTCGCCATGGAGATTATGGCAGTGCACTATGTCAGGTCGAGTATGGCTCATGTCCAATAGTTTCCATGTGGCAGGAAAATCGAAATATTCATGCCCTCTTTGCGTCTCCGATAGTTTGCAGGGTTGCCCAATCATTTTTAACCACGTTTGCAATCTCCAGACTCCTCGCACTTTTCCAGCAAGAGGTGAAAGTTTATTACTCAATGAAATACACAACTTTCCCCATTTATTTAAATACTCAAAATTCGGTATGAGTAGTACATTAGGATCATCTCCTTGTTTTAAACCAACAGCCAGCCACGATTCAAATCCACGGTCTCGATAGGCATTGAACAAATTTTGAGCTACTTTTGTAGCGCCACCAGCAATATTGGAAGTATTGACCTGAAGAATTCGCATATTTTTATAGAAAAAATTTTCTTTTTATTAATGAAGCAAACCTTCGGGCTTTTCGATAAAATCGATCGACATTGTTTAGTTGCTTCACCATAGTTCGCTTTAAAATATAGCACCATGAAGAAAGTAAATTTTCAACATCTTCATTCAGCCTTATATCTATTTTTATACGACCTTCCTCAATGTCCTTCCACATATGCATAATTTCCGGTGGATGAGTACCATGAAAACGTTCTAACCAACTGGGATACTCATATACATTATGAACCCGAAATGGTCTCTGTAAGTGCATAAAGCAGCCCTTTGCCCAATTCTGAATACCTTTTTTTTTAACCCACTCAGCATGTTCATAATACTCACATTTCTCTTGCACCTGTTTCGGAAAAAGAAGAGAATAATGATACAAAAAAATACCACGTTGAGCCAATTCATATCCATCTGCCCATTTGATAGTCCGCACATCATGCCCAGTATCGTTGGTTATTGTAGGAGGACGATGTGTTACATAGCTATAACCGGTACCCCATTTGAATAAACGCTGAAATATTTCTGCGCCATTCCTCAAATACCAACCATCAGTTACATAATCCAAACTTCCCCAAAAATTAATTATTTTAAAAGATACCGCCGTAATGTCTGTGTTTTGTAACAACATATTCATAATTAATTTCATATCTTCAGGCCTATAAAATTCATCAATGTCAACTTGCCATAAATAATCACCAGTTGCTCGAGCAGCATATGCTTGTGACATTTCATCTTTTTCACTCCAGAAGCCGTCTCGAATAACTATTTGAACTTTATCTTCCCGATCCTCTTCGTCCTTGAAACGCCTTAGCGTCTCTAAGGTGTCATCGGTTGAGTGGCCATCTAGTGTAGCGATGGTTGAGGCGCTGACTGTAGCACCTTCCACTACAATTATTTCATGAGCGAAGGGGTAGAGGGCTCGGAGACAATAGCGCGTAAAAGGCTCACCGTTAAAAACTATTATACCAAAAGTAACCTTAGGTAGGGAATCAGAAGTCATGGAATATCTTTTTTCCTTATAACTTTTGCTAACTGTTACGAAATCTGCTAACCATTAAACCAAAGTTTTGAGGTTGCAATCTATCAAATAGATAAGTGTTACTCTCCTGTCCCGCTGGAAACTTACCATCAGCAGCGTCACACTTAATGGCTAGATTCAACTCGAGATTGGACATCAAGGTTAATAATTCACCTTCGTTAATGCGGACGCGATATACATTTTTGTCATAGTGGCGCTCAATCGACACAGAAGTTGGGCTACCATCTGTATAGACCAAGGTGCGATGTAGCAATAGCCATCTTCGAGTAATCCGTGCCAACTCTCGCACAGCTGACTCCCATTCCCTGATATGAACAATTACAGCACCTGACATTACCAGGTCAAATGCCCCATCACAAACAGCAAGATTCTGAAGATCCATGTATGCTAAGGGCAGTGTCGGATAGAGATTCTGTGCCATATCCAACATGCCACGGTTGAAGTCTACTCCAACATATTTAATCCATCCTGGAACAAAGAAGTTCACGATCTCGGAATAGTAAGCCGATCCACAACCTGCATCGAGGATATCGATCGACTTCAAGCTTGTCTGCCCTTTAAGTTGTGACAGAATGCGGCCGACAACCT
>CAZQML010000179.1:0-13160 GCA_964594245.1 uncultured Dehalococcoidales bacterium
AGGTACCGCTGCAGCACGAGCGTTCGGTGCAGCAACTCAGCGTGCGTTTGTCGCCTGCGGCCGAGCCGCTTGCTAGGGCCAAGTCGGATATCCTCGCCTTCTGTGCCTTTCCAAAGGCGCGCTGGCAGCAGACCCGGTCAAGCAACCCACTTCAGTGCTTGAACAAGGAGATATTGCGAAGCACCGACCTGGCGAGCATCTTCGAGAAGCGGACGGCTGCAGTGCGCCTGATGGGCGCTATCCTCGGCGAACAGAACGACGAGTGACAGCTTTGCCGGCGCCACCTCGCTCAAGTGGCTCAAACCGATAACCCGAGACTATCTTCCAGCAGATGGCATTCCCTGTGGGCATGCATTGACCATGCATCGGCGATGATGACGAAGTCATACACGACCTGACGGGATGTGGCCGAAGCCTCCCCTGCTGAAGACTCTTGATAGGAGGACAAGAAAGTGACTGCCAAGGAAGAGAAGAAGCATTCGATAAACAGGTTGAAGACAATGTATCCGCTCCGGGCGCACGTGGATGAAAGCTATCGCAGTAGCCAGGAAGCCATGAAAGCGGGAAGACCTACAGTCTGGTCCATGCTTGCCTGGTGGGAAGGCGATGTCATTCTCAAGGCCATGGATGTGGAGGTTGTATACCCGGAGAATTACGCCACCGTTTGTGCTACCCAGGGAGTAGCTCAGTCCTATCTGGATCGGGCTGATGCGGATGGCTTCCCCACCCATCTATGCGGCTATAGCCGAAACACGTTTGGCTATGCCTCAAGGATGATGAAGGAATTGGGAGGAGAGATACCGCCGGAAGCACCGATGGGCGGGATGCCAAAGCCGGTACTGCTGTTGGGCTCAAATGTTGTCTGTGATGCTCGTTACAAGTGGTTCCAGGGCATGGGAACCTACATGGACACCCCGGTCTGGGTACTGGAAATGCCACATCCCGGCGTCAAAGAACTGTTCCTGGAAGGCGCCCGCGAACGCTACGTCAAGTTCATCAGTAAGGAGTTGACCGAGTTCATCTCCTTTCTCGAGCGCATGCTGGGCAAGAAGATGGATTGGGACAAACTGGACGAGACAGTGCGACTTGCCGAGGAGATCTGCCGGGTGTGGCATGAGATAAACGAGCTGCGCAAGGCCAGGCCTTGTCCCATGCACTCTCGAGATTTCTGGAGCAGCATGGTTCCGGGACTCTTCCTGATGGGCGATCTGAAGGAAACGCTGAAGTTGTATCAGGATTTGTATGAAGAGGTGAAGGGGCGCGTAGAAAACGGGATAGCCGGGATAGCGGGTGAAGAGAAATACCGACTGATGTTCAGCGAACTTCCCCCGTGGCACACGCTGGGCATCTTCGACAAACTGGCGGAGAGGGGCTGGAACTTCGTCATCGAGAGTTGGACCTACCATCCACCTATACCCATGGACTTGACCGGGGTCAGCAATCCAATCGAACGCCTGGCTAGATTCTGCTTTCAGTTCAACGTTGGATACTATGAGGGTGCCCTGGAAGACGGCGAGACCTATGGTTACCAGGCCTATCCTCACCTGGTATATGCCAGAGACTGGAAGGTGGATGGGGCGTTTCTTCATCCCCTTGTTACATGTCGTAGTGCCTCCACCCACCTTCCCTACGCCCGGGATATGCTACTGCGCACGGTAGCCGTCCCCTCGCTGATGATTGAGGGGGACATCGTCGACCTCAGACTCTTTGACCCTGTTGACACAATGAACAAAGCAGAGCCCTTTGAGGAGACGATGAACCATTACAGGGAGGTGAGGAAAGAGAGGGGATATGATTGGTGACGGCTTCTTGACATCAAGTGGAAGGAGGTTCCTAGATTGAGCCAGAATAGCCATGGGCTTGGGAGAGCCAGGGAGATATACAAAGACCGGGAGCAACGAGCCAAAGAGCTCCAGCGAAGTGGCAAGAAGATAATGGGCTATTTGTGCATCTATCCTCCGCTGGAGATGATGACGGCTCTTGGCCTGGTGCCGTATCGAGTATTTGGAGACATGCGGGAAGCGATAACCGAAGCGGACAGAGGTCTGCCCGTATCGTTTTGTCCTTTTGTGCGTAGCTGCCTTGACCTGGGGATGAAACACGAATATGACTTCCTCGACGGGGTGGTGGCAACCCATGCATGTGATGCTATGGAGAAGACAGCCCACGTCTGGGAACGTGCCATAAACCATGCCTACTTCCACTTCATAGAGATACCAACCAAGGTAACCAGCAGAGCCGAGGAGGTCTTTCGAGGTGAATTGGAGGACTTCAAGAAGACTCTGCAGACCTACGCGGGCCAGGAGCTGTCCCGGGAGAAGCTCAATAAGGCCATAGCAGTCCACAACGAACAGCGGGCGCTGGTGAGAGAACTGTACGGACTGCGGAAGCCCGACCCGCCTCTCATTTCAGGTGCGGAGACTCTTCAGGTATTGAAGGCCTTGATGAGCATTCCGGCTGATGAAGGAAACGGGCTGTTGAGGGAAGTAATTTCGGAAGTTGAAGGGCGGGATAGCCGCTTGAAGAAGAATGCACCCAGGCTTCTTGTCTGGGGCAGCGTCATAGACGACGTAAGTCTTGTTGAATTGATCGAGAGTGCCGGCTGCAATGTCGTTATCGACGACACTTGCGTCGGTACCAGGGCGTACTGGACGGACGTCAAAGTCACAGACGATCCGATGGACGGCCTGGCTCAACACTATCTAGCCGACATAAAGTGTTCGCGCACCTTCTTTGAGGTGCCGGAGAGCGAGAAGGATGCAGCAAGAAAGGACCGCGCCCTTGACCTGGAAAGTAGGTTCGGCTATCTGAAAGAGATGGCAGAGGAATGGAAGGTCAACGGTGTCATCCTGCAATCGGTGAAGTACTGCGATCCCCATGGCTTTGACGTGCCTGATGTCAGAAGCTACGTCGATTCACTGGGCCTTCCCAGCACCTATCTGGAGCATGATTACACTGAGGGGTCTCTGGCGCCACTAAGAACCAGGGTGCAGGGCTTCCTGGAGATGATGGGCTAGAGGGTCAATCAAGTCTCGGACGTCTGAACATTGCGAGTGGCAGGCATGGAACGGGCTGAGGTGCAGTTGGCCTTCCTCTGTTTGGCACGTCCGGCTTGTGAGACGGGCCGCCGTTAGATTCGGGCGTGCTCGCGGGACATTGAGTTCTCGTTCATTGCCGGGTGTCAGGGTGCGCCGTTTGGCGATCTCTTCGTGGGCCATGATGCCCGGACATCCGAGTCTGGAGGTTCAGCGTGTATTTTGCCGGAGTTGACATAGGCTCTACCATGACCAAGGTAGTGGTCATCGATGAAGCCGGGGGAATCCGCTCCCGTGTCATCGGCCCTACAGGCGCTGAACATCGTCGCCTGGCCAACAAGGTCATGGAGCAAGCACTGAAGGAATCCGGCGTCTCCTTTGGCGAGATAGAGTATGTGGTGGCGACCGGCTATGGCAGGTTCAACGTTCCGTTTGCCGACCGTGAGATAACCGAGTTGACCTGTCACGCCAGGGGCATAGCCAGTCTATTTCCGGGCGTGAGAACGGCTATTGATATCGGCGGGCAGGATGCCAAGGGTCTCAAGATCAACAATGGTAAGCTGGTCGATTTTGTCATGAACGACAAGTGTGCGGCTGGAACGGGGAGGTTTCTGGAAGTCATTGCCGGTACTCTCGGCATCAGGTTGGAGGAGCTGGGCGAGATGTCCCTGCAATCGGGCAGGGTAGTGGCAATCAGCAGCACCTGTACTGTGTTTGCCCAACAGGAAGTGGTATCGCGACTCTCGGAGGGTGCAGCCATCGAGGACGTATTGGCCGGAGTCAGTGATGCCATAGCCGAAAGGGTCATCAACATGGTGCGCAGGCTAGGGGTGGCGCCGGACGTAGTCTTCACCGGCGGCGTTGCCATGAATGTCGGGGTGGTCAAGGCTGTCAAGGAAAGACTCGGATGCGAGGTCTTTGTTCCGGAGCAGCCCCTGCTCAGTGGTGCTCTTGGTGCTGCCCTTCTGGGCAGGGAGTATGTACTGGCGAGGCTGGCCAGGCAGGAACCCATTATCAGGAAGGAGCGTCAGCTGGCGGAGACCACGTTCTTCGTACAGCAGTGAGTTGACTATGGCCTGGTTCATCGGCATAGACGTAGGCTCAGTGACCACCAAGGGCGTCGTAGCGAAAGATGGCAAGCTTGAATGGCACCATCTGATTCCCTCCGGGTTCAACTATGGAGCAGCGGCACAGAAGCTGAAACAGGAACTCCTGGCGAAGGCTGATATCTCTCCGCAGGACATAGCCGGGATTGTGGCCACAGGATGTGGCGCAAGCAGTGTGGACTTTGCCAGCCGGCAGGTCTCTGAGATGGTGTGCTGTGCGAGAGGAATGGAAGCCATCTTCCCTTCAGTGAGAACTGTTATCAGTGTGGGCGGGCAGGCCAGTCAGGTGATTCGGATGGGCAAGTCCGGGAGACTGGCTGAGTTTGCAGTCAGCGAAAAGTGTGCTGCCGGCAGTGCCCGGTTTCTTCAGGTGATGGCCAATGTTCTGCGGATTGACCTTGAAGAGATCGGCCCTCTGTCCCTCAAGTCCCGGAACCCGGTCACCTTCAGCACCGGGTGTGCTGTCTTTGGAGAGACAGAGGCCATTACCAGGATAGCCGAGGGCTTCTCAAGAGAGGACATCCTGGCCGGGGTCCATCAGTCACTGGCCAACAAGATTGCCTCCCTTGTGACTCAGGTTGGCCTGGAGGCGGAATGCGCCCTTTGTGGCGGAGGTGGTCTGGACGTCGGGCTGGTCAAGAGCCTGGAAGAGAAGCTGGGACTGCAACTACTTGTGCCTTCAAACCCCCAGGTTGTCACTGCCCTGGGTGCAGCTGTGTTGGCTCAAGAGAGGCAATAGCATCCTGCTCAGGTGGCGGCTCCCCTGCCTTGTCCCAGAAATCAGTACTTGATTCGAAGTACACCGCACTCATTCCACCTTCGCACTCGCGGTACTGCGGGGCCTCGACGATGTGGGTGTCGAAGAGGTCCACGCCTTCGAGGTTCTGCATGTTCCCACGAATCCCGGGGACACGTTAGTTGTTTCCACCGGCGTTCGGTGGCGACAGGCGCTGAATGGCGTTCGCCTGGATTCGGCAGCGGCAGACTCGGAACTCAGAGACATGTATCATGTCCGCATAGTCCCTGGCGGGCTCGTCAACGCGTCATGGGAGTCGGAATTCAGGGAAAGGAAGCTGCAATGATCAGTGATGTTGACGCTGTGATTCTTGGAGGCAATGTAATCACTGTTGACCCTGCTAATCGAAGGGCCCAGGCAATAGCAGTCAAGTTCGGCAGGATAGTTGCCGTGGGTCAAGATGACGAATTGAGGCCGCTCATCGGCGCCAGGACGCAGGTTGTGGATGCTCGTGGCATGACAGTCACTCCGGGTTTCATTGATGCCCACTGTCATCCACTAGATGCGGGGCGACGCTCACTTCTTCGGGTCAACTGCGGCCCGGACTATGCATCATCCATAGCTGACGTGAAGCAGGCACTAGCCATGCAAGCTCAGGCTACGCTGAAGGGAGAGTGGGTCTGTGGCTTTGGATACGATGAGGCGAAGATTCCTGAAGGGCGTCTTCTAACTCGTAGTGACCTCGATGAGGTTACCCTGGAGCACCCTGTGTTTGTCGAGCATTCGAGTGGACACATCGGGATGCTCAACGGTGCTGGACTGGAGAGAGGTAATCTCAACAGGAACTCACCTGACCCTGCAGGAGGCAAGTATGGACGGGATTCCGCCGGGGAACTCAACGGTCTTCTATTCGAGACCGGTCAGGACCTGTTCATCGGTAGAGGCGCGTACAGAGGACGTGCCTTGATTCCCGACCCCACGCCGGAACAGGACAGGAAGGCTCTTGAACTTGCGACCACTCAGGCCGCCAGCCTGGGCATCACCGGCTGGCACGAGATGCTGGCCGACCCTCCCATGCTCAGGACCTTCCAGGCAGCACGTGCTCGCGGCGAGTTGAATGTAAGAGTGACTGCGTACATCTACGTCGACTACCTGGACGAAGTGATTGGCGCTGGTCTGCAGAGCGGGTTTGGAGACAGCGTGTTGCGCATAGGTGGAGTGAAACTACTGGGTGATGGCGCGCTGAGTGGCAGGACTGCTTTTCTGTGGGAACCATATGAAGGCATGACAGATGACTACGGAGTGCAAGGCATCAGTCTGGAAGAAATGAATGCACAGGTACTGGCAGCCCACAGAGCAGGGCTGCAGATAGGCATCCATGCCAACGGCGACAGATTCGTCGAAATGGTCCTTGATGCGTATGAGAACGCTGTCAGCGCGTTCCCCCGCCAGGACCACCGCCATCCCATAGAGCATTGCAGTGTCATGAACCCGCAACTGCTGGCCAGAATAAAGCGCCTCGGGTTGGTCGGTATACCCTTCGGTTCGTATATCTACTACCACGGAGAGAAGATGAGTTCATACGGGCCAAAGAGACTGGAAATGATGTTGCCTCACCGCTCCTTCCTGGACGCGGGCATCCCGATAGCCGGCAGCTCAGACTATCCCTGCGGTCCGTGGAATCCGCTGGTGGGTATCCAGAGCTGTGTGACACGAAAGAGCCGTTCAGGCGAAGGGATAGGTCTCGGCCAGCGAATCACATCAGAGGAAGCCATCCGCGTGTACACCATGGGTGGTGCCTATGCCTCCTTCGAAGAGAAGACCAAGGGCTCCATCGAAGTTGGCAAACTGGCAGATCTCGCATTCCTGAGTGAGGACCCGACGACAGTGGACCCTGACGGAATAGCCTCCATTCCGGTAGTGGCTACCATGGTTGGTGGCAAGCTCGTCTATCAAGAAGCGTAGAAACTGGTGTTCCTGTCATTGACAAACCATGCTTCCGGTATGAAAACGTGTGAAGCCAGAGATGGGATAACCAACAATTCCGGAAGTCCGGGGACACCTTACTTGGCTCCATTGGCGTTCGGCGCTGGTGAGAGCTGACCGACATTCGCTCAAACCACGAAACGGCAACTCCGGGACTCCGGCGACACGCATGGTGTCCCCATAATCAGACGCCTCGGTGATGCTGGCCTGATTTGCCCCGACACGGTGGCCAATCTTCCCCGAAACGCCGGCCGATCCGGACCGGACTACGCAGTCACGCGTTTGTCTATACCGCGCTGGTACGGAAACGCAATACTGCAATAGCGCCGAACACAGCGGCAAAACCCAGCAGGGCCAACATCTCCGGAACCGCCGCACTGAAATCGCCGCCGAAGACCAACAGTTTGTTGAAGCCGGTGGTCGCCCAGCCATGAGGTGTCAGCTTGGCTAGGAATTGCATCCATCGTGGCGTGATGAAGAGAGGCCACCAGCATCCACCGAGTGGCGCCATCACGAGCGAAGCGACCAGGGCTATCGAGCTGGCGCTGCGCTCGGTCCTCGCAACGGTAGCCAGCATGATGGCGAAGGCTGAGGACATGACCACCATGAGGATAGACAGCAGGACAACCGCAACCGCGGAAGCCCCGAGGTCCATGTGGAAGACCAGAAGTCCCACCGTCCAGAACACGGCTATCTGAATCAGTCCCTTTGCCGCCGTGCCAGCGAAAATGCCGCCCAGGATTGACGCTCGTCTCACAGATGTGGCCAGCAGCCGTTCCAGCGTATGGTTCTGACGCTCACGGACTATGATTTCGGCAGAGAAAGCCGCAGCCATGAATACGAACATGACCAGATACCCCGGAATAACGAAAGTGGATGGCTCCTCCGCTTCCACTGCACCTACCGTCTCCACCTCATACTCTATGAGTGACGGCCTCGTTCTGACACCTCCCTGCACGGAGAGGAGTTCCGGCGTCTCCTCGCCGATACGAGCCGTGTCGCTTGTAGAATCGAGCCACCCTTCCAGTGTGAACCCGGTTATGGCGCGCCGGGCCACTTGCTGCATGCCAACCTGTGAGGCGATGGCCTCGGCTATCGAGTTAAGAGCAGCCCGGTCATAGGTAGCCTCCGAATCGGCGACGACCTCAATACTTGCGCCGTTGCCCAGCGATATCCCGTCCGTGAAATCCTCGGGAAAGGCCAGAAAGCCGTTCGACGTGCCATCGGCCACTGCCCGGACAGCTTCTTCATACTCTTCATCCCAGACGACCAACAGTTCACCGGGCTCCAGCTCAGCCTCGTCCTCAGTCTCTATGGCCCTGGCTATCTGGTGGCTGAGGCCGTCACTGTCTTCCTGAGTGACTATGTGTAGCTCCAGCCTGCGGTCCTCACTGCCTACGTCGCCCAGGACGATATTGAACAGAGCTACAAAAAGAAATGGAAAAAGTACGAAGGAGGCCAGCGCCATACGGTCCGTGACGAAAAGCCTCAGGTCCTTCACGGCGATGAACCAGACATGTCTGAGGCTCTGCATGACTCCTATCTGCCTCCGGGGACGACGCGGAAGAGGACTCGGCTGAGTATGAGTCCGACTACTACTACGCCGGTCAGTACTGCCAGCTCGAGGTTCACATCGGCCAGGCTGACTCCGGGCAATGTCATGGTCTTGAACGCGCTGATGGAATAGGTGTTGATGGACGCCTTGCCGACTGTTTCGAGCACTGAGCCTTCAGGGATTTCGAAGAAAGTCCCACCCAGCATCACTGTAGACATGGTGAAGAAGACGCCGATCCAGGTAGCTTGGTCTTCGGTGCGTGATATGGAGGCTATTATCAGCCCGAGGGTGCTCGCCGCCGCTGCGAACACGAGGGCAACAAGCAGCACCATGAGGAAGGACAGCGGTGTGAACAGCCGAAAGACCATGTAGGCCAGGGTCAGCAATATGACGGTCTGCACGAATCCGCGAGAGACGCCGGCCAGGAACTTGCCCGCATAGAGCTCGCTCACACTAAGCCGTGTAGTGAGCAACCGCTCCAGTGTTCCCTTCCTGCGCTCCTCCACCAGGGTTCGGCTGTTCATGGTGATGGCGAAGAGGACGAACATTGCGATTATGCCGGGCAGGGATTGATGCACCAGGCTGGTCTCAGCGCCGACCAGTGTCTCTGTGACTACCACGATGGGCAACTCGCGCTCTCGCTTCAGCAGCCCCTGCACGGTTGTCTCTATCTGGTCGCGGTCAATGACCTTGCCCGCCAGAGCACTTTGGACTTGTCTTTGTACCTGGACTTCCTGGCTGAGCGTATCCGCCTCTCCACGGACCATACTGGCTACTATCTGTCCCGCCTGTCCACCGTTGCCCCTTTGTCTGAAGGTAATCTGTGTTGACCAACCGGAGTTCAGCTGAGCGGAGAAGCCGTCAGGGATGTACGCGACCAGCAGTATGTCGGACCCCTCCAGCTTGGCATTTGCCTCGTCCCGGGTGAGCAGGCTCACCTCCAGACCTTCCTTCTCGCCCAGGCGCTCAATGAGGCGCTGGGAGTATGTGCCATCAGGGTCCTCATTCACTACGTAGGCAGTCCCGTTGAAGAGTGTCTGGCCGCTGAAGGCGCCATACATCAGGGCGAAGATGGCCACCGGCAGGACGAGACTGAAGGCCAGGTCTGCCCTGTCCTGCAAGTAGCTGCGGACTTCCTTGAGCGCAATCGTGAAGACTCTGCTCATGCCAGTCTCAATCGCGAAGGCCTCGGCCGGTCAGTTTCAAGAAGACGTCCTCAAGGGTTACCTGGTCCGGCTGCCCAATCTGACTCTTGAGTCCATGAGGAGTATCCAGAGCGACTATCCGGCCTCCATCCAAAATGGCAACCCGATGGCAAAGCCGGTCGGCTTCTTCCATGTAGTGGGTGGTGTACAGGATAGTCATTCCCCTGTCCCGCAACCCTTCGATAGTCTCGTAGATCATGTTGCGTGACTGCGGGTCGATGCCCACCGTAGGCTCATCAAGAAAGAGAAGCTGGGGATGGCCCATAAGGGCGATAGCCAGGTTTGTGCGTCGCTTCATGCCTCCGGAGTACTTGTCTACTTTCCCCCTGGCTCTGTCTTCCAGCCCCATTGTCTCCAGGTTGGCCATCGCCTGGGCTTTTGCCTCCCTGCCATTCAGCCCAACCATTCGGCCGAAGAAGAGAAGGTTGTCCAGCGCCGAGAGGTCCGGATAGAGTGCCAGTTCTTGAGGACAGACTCCGATGAGGCGGCGAACACTGTCAGCGTCATGCCGTGTCGAATGCCCGCCTATCGTAGCGTCGCCGCGGTCCGGCTCCAGGATTGTTGAGAGCATGCGTATCGTCGTGGTCTTGCCTGCACCATTTGGTCCCAGCAGGCCAAAGATCTCGCCCTCGTAGATGGCGAAGGAGACGCCGTTGACAGCCTTGTGGTCGTTGAAGCTCTTGTGAAGATTCTCCGCTGTAAGAAACGCTTCGGTCATGACAGTGCCACCTCATTCATCCAACCATAGCCAGGTCTCAGCCATGTTGCCCACATTGTATCCCCCCGTGAATTCTGGGGACACCATGCTTGATTTCGTTTGCGTTCAGCGCGAGTATACGCTGACCGACATTCCCTCGAATGACGAAACGGCAGGTTCGGGACTCCGAAGATAAGTATGGTGTCCCCGGAGTTCGAACATGGCCTGCTGGTAGATGGCTGAACTGCCACATAGGCTACAATGAGCGGTTGAACGCTGGATTGGGCAGGACAACGTGGTACGGCGGCCTGGCGTTGACTGCATACAGGCAGTTCGCATGTGCGTGGTGAGATTCCCACAATACCTATGAAGATGAGACAGACTCGAGTGTACTACGGCTGGTGGATAGTCGGCGCATCTGTGCTCGTTGGTCTGTATGTCGGCGGAATCGTCGTGTACGGTTTCACGGCTATGTTCGAACCGATAGTACAGGAATTTGGCTGGAGCTATGCCACAGTATCGTTTGCCGCATCCCTGAGAGGAGCCGAGTCTGGACTCCTCGAGCCGGTGGTGGGCAGGCTAGTCGACCGATGGGGCCCAAGGCGACTGATATTTGTAGGCGGATTGTTCACTGCGGCGGGGCTCTTCCTCTTGTCGAACACCATGTCACTCGCGATGTTCTACGGCTCATTCGTTCTCCTTGCTGTGGGCATGAGCTCTTGCACGACCACTGTGCTTGCGACCGGTGTTGCCAACTGGTTCCGTGCGAGACTGGGGTTCGCAACGGGCATCGCTTTGTCCGGCTTCGGACTCGGCGGGCTCATTCTGCCAATAATGATGGCACTCATCGCGCAGCACGGTTGGCGTGGCACCTATGAAATCCTTGCAGTAGGCGCACTGGCCCTGCTGCTCCCGATATCTTTGGTATTCCGACACAAACCAAAGGAGTACGGCCATGTTCTTGATGGCCACAAGCCCGAGAGCACAACACACGCAGAAATGGATTCGGACCTCACCCGACAGAGTCAAGACCAGGCGCACATGGACGTTCGTCAGGCAACCAGGACGTGGTCTTTCTGGCTTCTGACGCTCGCTTTCACCATCCTTTCGACAGCCGTGATCACCGTGGTCACTCATGTGATGCCGTACCTCGATAGCATTGGAATCGCACGGATGAGCGCCGGCGCGGTAGCGACGGCCATTCCTCTGCTCAGTATCGTCGGCCGCCTGGGACTGGGCTTCATGAGCGATAGGATGAGCCGAACCCGAGTAGCTGCTTTGTCTTACGGGATGATGGGGCTAGGGACGCTGTGCTTCGCGGCAGTACCGATGCTAGGCACATGGAGTCTGTTTCCGTTCATTCTCTTGTTTGGCGTGGGTTATGGGGGAGTCACTGCGCTTCGTCCTGCACTAACGAGAGAGTACTTTGGAGGGGGACATTTCGGCAGCATCTTCGGCTTGGTGATGGGCATCAACGCGATTGGTGGAATAGTGGGACCGCCCGCGGCCGGATGGTTCTATGACACTTGGGGGGACTATCGCATGGTCTGGGTGGCGCTTTCGGTCCTTGCAATAGCTGCTGCCTGCCTCGTGCTTTCAAGTGAGTCTTGCAGGCCGCAGAGGAGAATCGGCTGAAGCTTCAGGCCTCAAGACCAATGCCGGGGAGGCCATACGAAATCCCGATTATGCCTGGCACCGGCAAGCGGTGACCGAGACATCCCATTGAATCAAGAAACGGCGGCTTCAGAACTCCAGAGACAAGGGTGGTGTCCCCTGGACTCCATGATGGCCCCTTGGAAGTAACTCAAACCATTGACCTGCGATGAGTTGGTCCTCGTCGAATACCATGCGAACGCCCACTTCACTTTTCGCGTACTTCGCCTTGTAGTGAACGATGACGTAGCCTTCCTGCTCCTCGATACTCAAGAACTCCTTGGTCTGATAGTCACCAAGCTGATTGTTGACTTGAGTTGCCGTCGTATCAAGTATCTCCTGAGTCACCGCAGCCTTGAATTCGGCGTTGGCATGCTCTGTGTACTTCACCAGGTCATGTTCGCTCAGACCCTGCAGACAAGTCTCAGTCGCGATGTCAGCATAAGCCCGTACCGCGTTCTCATCTGGAGATGACGCAGGGTTGGATTCACAGGCGATTGCACCGCCGCCGATCATGAGTAGAACAACCAGGAATAGTGTTGGACGCTTCAACAGGTTCTACGTCAATAAGTGTGATGCTCCTCGTGCAGCAATAGGCTGAGCCTCCTGTCTGTTGCTAAGCAGGATTCTCTGTCTGAAGTTGGCCGGGTTGCGATAGCCGTAGGCCATTCTCTTGATGACTTTGATACGGTTGTTCTTGCCTTCGAGAAAGCCGTTGGTATAGGGATAGTCGAAGTAGTTGAGGATCTCCTCCCTCCAGAGCCGCAGCATGGGGAAGAGGGCCTGGAACGGGGCAGGACCCTGCTCCCGAACTGAATTCTCCCATTGGGTTAGCATGGCCTCCGCCGCTTCCCTGCTACCAGAGCGATACCAGGCTCTGAAGGCCTCCTTGAGCAGCCAGGCGCGACGCAGTTGGGGATAGTGGCCCAGCAGCGCCATGAGCCTGGCGCGTGACTCTGGCGACAATCGCTCCGCCGCTTTCAACAGTAGATGCCTGGCACGGAACAGCTCTCCTCGCTTGCCCTGCCGTGGTTCCACGCTGGTGCGGACCTGATCCAATGCCCGGTGCACATGCAGCAGCACATGAAACTTATCCACTACCACGCGGGCGTGCGGCAAACAGAGCGCCACCGCCTGGCGGAACGGCTCATGCATGTCCATGACCACCACCCGTGCCTCCTCCGCCT
>CAZQML010000180.1:0-2595 GCA_964594245.1 uncultured Dehalococcoidales bacterium
GCTGTCTCTCATCTTCTCGAAGATGGGGCTTGACACGGAGGCGGTGCTGGAGGCCGCCGCGACGAAATGGAACTTCCACAGCTACTCGCCGGGGCTTGTCGGAGGCCACTGCATACCGGTGGACCCGTACTACCTCGTCTATAGGGCGAAGGAGCTTGGCTACCATCCACAGGTGATACTTGCGGGCAGGGCAATCAACGACTCGATGCCGAAGCACGTCGCCGAGATGACGGTGAAGGCCCTGAACGAGGCCGGCAAGGTGATACGCGACTCGCGCGTGCTCGTCATGGGACTGACCTACAAGGAGGACGTGGACGACACGCGCGAATCACCGTCGTTCGACCTCATCCGGGAGCTGGCGGACTACGGGGTCAAGATGTACGCATGTGACCCGTACGTGGCGACGGAAGACGCCCCGGTCGGCGTAACGCTGCTCGACTTCCCCGATGAGGTCGAGGGGCTCGACGCACTCGTGGTCGCAGTGGCGCACGCCGCCTTCAGGCGAATCTCGCTCGAGGAGCTGCGCCGGCACGCAGGGAAGGACCCCGTCCTCGTTGACGTGCGCCGCCTCTACGACGGCTCACTCGCGAAGGAGCTGGGCTTCGTCTACAGGACACTGTGAAACAGCAAATGACGGACAGAAACATCGCAGTCGTCGGAGCCGGGTACTGGGGCAAGAACCTCGTCAGGAACTTCGCCGAGCTGGGGGCGCTGCACACCATCTGCGACGCGAGCCCCCGGGTACTGGAGGAGGCTGCGTCCAGGTATCCGGACGCCGGGACTCAATCGGACTACCGGCGCGTGCTCGATGATGCCGTGATTCAGGGCGTGGTGATTGCCACTCCGGCCGCGCAGCACTACCCGATGGCCAGAGACGCGCTGCTCGCAGGGAAGGACGTCTTCGTCGAGAAGCCGCTGGCGTTGAGCGTCCACGAGGGCGCGGAGCTCGTCGAACTGGCCGGGAACTCAGGCCGGGTGCTGCTCGTCGGCCATCTGCTCGAATACCACCCGGCGCTGGACGTCCTCAGGCAGATGGTCGGCAGCGGTGAGCTGGGCAAGGTCCAGTACATCTATTCGAACCGGCTCAACCTCGGCCATTTCAGAACGGAGGAGAACATTCTCTGGAGCTTCGCGCCTCACGACATCGCAGCCATACTCGGGCTGCTCGGCGACGAGATGCCGACCCATGTTTCCGCGCACGGCGGCTCGTATCTCAGCCGCGGCATCGCCGACGTGACGCTCAGCACTCTCACATTCGCGAGCGAGGCCCGCGCCCACATCTTCGTCAGCTGGCTGCACCCTTTCAAGGAGCAGCGGCTCGTGGTCGTCGGCGACCGGAGAATGGCGGAATTCGCCGACACCGATCCGACGGACAAGCTGAGGGTCTACGACCACCACGTCTCCTGGGTCGACCGCATGCCACAGCCTGTGCCCGGCGAGGCACGACCGGTGCCATTTCCGGGGGACGAACCTCTGCGTCTCGAGTGCCTCGACTTCCTGCGCTGCATCCAGGACCGCAGCAGCCCGAAGTCGGACGGAAGCAGGGCATTGCAGGTCCTCAAGGTGCTCACTGCGTGCCAGGAGTCGCTCGAAAACGGCGGCGCCCTCGTCCGGCCAAACCACTCCGGCGCCGACTACTTCGCACACGCTTCAAGCCTCATCGAGCACACGGCGCAGATAGGGTCGGGCAGCAGAATCTGGCACTTCACGCACGTGATGCCCGGCGCAATCATCGGGCAGGGCTGCACACTGGGCCAGAACGTCTTCATCGGCAGCAACGTGCGACTCGGCAGCAACGTCAAGGTTGAGAACAACGTCTCCGTCTTCGAGGGCGTGACGCTCGAGGACGACGTGTTCTGCGGCCCGTCCTGCGTCTTCACAAACGTCATCAATCCGCGCAGCCATGTCTCGCGAAAGCACGAGTTCCGTCCAACCCTGGTGCGGAAGGGCGCCACGATAGGCGCGAATGCAGTCATCGTGTGCGGGCATACCGTCGGGCGCTACGCGTTCGTCGGGGCCGCCTCGGTCGTGACGCAGGACGTCCCCGACTTCGCGCTTGTCTACGGCAACCCGGCACGGCGCGCCGGCTGGATGTGCGCCTGTGGCGTGCGTCTGTCGCAGGAGGAGCACGGGTTGCGCTGCCCTGCCTGCGGGGCACGCTACGCGTGCGAAGGCCCCGACACTATTACGCCTCTCGAAGAGAACGTATATGCGGATACCACTGACTGACCTGACAGCCCAGTACGCCGGCATCAAGGGCGAGATTGATGGGGCCGTCAAGCGCGTCATCTCGTCGGGGTCGTTCATACTGGGGCCCGAGGTAGAGGCGTTCGAGCAGGAGATGGCCGCGTACTGCGGCACGTCTCACGCAGTAGGCGTTGCCTCGGGAACGGACGCGCTGCAACTTGCTCTCATGGCGTGCGGCGTTGGCCCGGGCGACGAGGTCATAACGACGCCGTTCACCTTCATCGCCACGACCGAGGCCATCGTCAACTGCGGCGCCAGACCTGTCTTCGTCGACATCGAGCCTGAGACGTTCAACCTGGACCCGTCGCTCGTGGAACCGCGCATCACCCCACGCACGAAGGCGCTCCT
>CAZQML010000181.1:0-4893 GCA_964594245.1 uncultured Dehalococcoidales bacterium
CCCGCATAGCCACGGCGCCCGCGCCGGAACTCGCTCTTGAGGTTTCGGAACTGCGCTTCTCTTATCCCGACATGCCCGATGTGCTGCGCGGCGTGAGCATCGCCGTGAGGCCGGGAGAGAGGGTCGGGCTCATTGGCCCCAACGGGTCGGGCAAGACAACCTTCTTCCTCCAGGTATGCGGCGTGTTGAAGCCATCGTCGGGGCAGGTGCTTATGTTCGGGAGGCCGGTCATCAACGGCTCCTTCAGACCTGAGGTGGGACTGGTGTTCCAGAATCCCGACGACCAGCTATTCTGCCCGTCGGTGCACGATGACGTGGCATTCGGCCCGCGGAACATGGGGCTGTCGAAGGAGGAGGTCGACTGCCGCGTGTCCGACGCGCTGCGCACGGTCGGTCATCTCGACCTCGCCGAAAGACCATCGCATCACCTGTCCGAGGGAGAGAAGCGGATGGTCTCGATTGCGGGGGTGCTCGCCATGCAACCCCGGCTCGTCCTGTACGACGAGCCGAGCGCAAACCTCGACATCCGCTCCCGACGGAAGCTCATCACGTTGCTCGAGACATCAGCCGAGACGACGCTCATCGCCTCGCATGACCTGGAACTCATCCTGGAGGTATGCTCGCGGGTGCTGCTGATGGACGAAGGCCGAATAGTGGCCGACGGTCGCCCCGCTACGATAATGGCGGACGACAGTCTCATGGAGGCCCACGGTCAGGAGAAGCCCCACTCGCTCGTGCCGCACGCACTGCGACACGAGCACCACGCAAGTGCGGCCCGCTGAGCGACCGAAGGACAATCTAAGGAGCAGACAGCTAATGGAAGGCGGCAGAACACTCTACCTTGACCCGTTCTCGGGAATCGCCGGGGACATGTTCCTCGGGCTTCTCATGGACCTCGGCGTGGATGAGAACAGGCTCGTCGAGGAGTTCGAGCGGCTCGGAGTCCGCTTCGACTTCGCAGTGAGCCGCGTCAACAAGAACGGCATCTCGGTAGTGAGCACGAAGGTGACGCTACCCGTGGAAGACGAGGGCGGTGAACAACACGACCACGAGCATGAACATGAGCATCAGCATGAACACGCGCACGACCATGAACACGAGCACGCGCACGACCATGGCGACGCAAGCGAGAGCGACGAAGCGCAGCCCCATGGCCGCGGCATGCAGCTCCCGGAGATACTCGAGATACTCGAGCGGCTGAACGAGCCGACGCGGAGCAAGACGAAGGAGATGTTCACTGCGCTCGTCGAGGCCGAGGCGCAGGTGCACGGCTCAACGGCGGACTCGGTGCATCTGCACGAGGCAGGCGCCGTCGACGCCATCGTCGAGATAGTTGGCGCCGTGAAGGGACTCGAGCTGCTGGGAGTTGACCATGTCTGTTGCGGGCTTGTCAATACGGGCACGGGCTTCGCACGCATGGCACACGGCAAGTACCCCGTGCCTGCGCCGGCGACTGCTGAGCTGCTCAAGGGGATTCCCGTGCGTATGGACTCCATCGGCGGCGTTCGTGCGGAGCTTGTCACGCCCTCCGGCGCGCTCATACTGAGCCAGCTCGTGGACGAGTACGGCCCCGTCAGCATGACCGTCGAGCGCATCGGCTACGGCGCGGGCCAGCGCGACCTGGAGATTCCGAACGTCGTGCGCGGATACCTGGGCCATTCCGCATCAGGGGACGCAGCCAGGCGGCTTGCCCTTCTCGAGAGCAACATCGACGACATGAACCCCGAGCTGTACGGCTACCTCATGGACCTGCTCTACCAGGGAGGCGCTCTCGACGTGTTCTTCACGCCGGTCCAGATGAAGAAGAACCGCCCGGGAGTACGCATATCGGTCCTGAGCGAGGTGCACCGGAAGGACGGGCTAGTCAACACGCTTATGAAGGAGAGCTCCACGCTCGGCGTGAGGGTAAGCTACCCTGAGCGCTTCGAGGCAGAGCGAGAGACACTCAACGTCGAGACCGAGTTGGGCACAGCGCGCGTCAAGGTGGCGCACTACCGCGGTCAGACGGTGAACGTCTCACCCGAATTCGAGTCGTGCCGCCTGCTCAGCATACAATCCGATGTCGCGCTGAAAGAGGTCTACACTATCGTGCTCCAGGCCGCACGGGCACAATTCACGCAGGGGAAGGCAGGCAACTGATGGCCGAACGGCGGATGTTCGACAAAGTACTGCAAGCCTACAAGCTGGGAGAGGTGGACGAGGAGGAGGCCGTCTCGAGGATACTCGAGCTGTTCTACGAGGGACAGGAGAACTTCCTCCTCGACATGGAACGGGAGAGAAGGCTCGGCTTTCCCGAGGTCGTCTACGCGGAGGGGAAGAGCACGGGCGACCTGCTCGACATCGTCGGCCGCATGCTTGAGAGCAACGGGAGAGCGTTCATCGCGAGTCTGAGTCCGGAGGGGGAACAGAAGCTGCAGGAGACCTTCCACTCACACCGCATCAAGACCGGCGGTAGGGTAATGGTCATCGGCTGCGGCGAGAGCGCGAGGGAGCGACTCGGCACAGCAGGAATCATCACTGCAGGAACGTCCGACGTGCCGTTCGCGGAGGAGTGCGCACTGCTGCTCGATGAGTTGGGCGTCAACGTGGTCCGGTCGTATGACTCGGGCGTGGCGGGAATCCACCGACCATCCATGAGCCTCAGGAGGATGAAGGAGGCCGGCGCCCTCGTCGTCTTCGCCGGCATGGAGGGAGCGCTTCCCACCGTGCTGGCCTCACTTACGGACCTGCCGGTCATCGCAGTCCCCACCCCCATCGGCTACGGGTTCGGCGGCCAGGGTGAGGCTGCGCTCATGACAATGCTCCAGAGTTGCTCTCCCGGCGTCACGGTCGTCAACATTGGCAACTCGGTCGGCGCCGCAGCGGCGGCCGTGCGGATACTGAGGGCAATACGGAGAGGTCAATCACAGAACGGCTAGAGCAGCTCCGAAACGCGATGGCGAAGCGCGGCAGGCTAGTCGTGCTCTTCTCAGGAGGCCTCGACAGCACTCTCCTTGCGAAGCTGGCGTACGACGTGCTCGGCAAGGATGCCGCCGCGCTGACAATCGACTCGGCCGTCGTGCCCCGGAGTGAGATTGCCGCCGGGCGGGCACTGGCAGCCGAGATCGGCATCCGCCAGCACGTGCTGCTGCTGAACGAGTTGGAGCAGGAGCACTTCAAGACAAATCCTCCCGACCGCTGCTACCACTGCAGGAAGACGCGCGACGCCGCCGCGTGGCGCTGGGCCGGTGAGAATGGCTATCCAACGATAGCCGACGGGCTGAGCTACTCGGACCTCGACGACTACCGTCCCGGACTGAAGGCCGCCACAGAGGACCTCATCTGGCATCCGTTCATCGAGTTCAGAGTGGGCAAGAAGGATATACGGGAGTTCTCGCGCGAGTTGGGTCTCCCTGGCTGGGACCGCCCCAGCGTGGCCTGCCTGGCCTCGCGCTTCCCCCACGGGTATCCGGTCACACGGACACGAGTGGACCGCGTGGACAGGGCCGAGGAGTATCTCCACGGGCTTGGCTTCCGGAAGGTGCGGGTGCGGCACTTCCCGCACAATCTTGCCGTGGTGGAGGTGGATGACACCGAGCGTGCGCTACAGCACCGCGACCTGATAGTCTCCCGGCTGAGGCAACTTGGCTTCTCCTTTGTTTCGCTTGACCTCGAAGATTTCGCAAGCGGGAAGATGAACAGGACGGTCGAGCAGCAGACGGCGGGCTAGAGCCGGCAAAGGAAGGCTGCAACCATCTTGTCCCCCGGCGGCTGATGTGCCATGCTCACACCATGGCAGACGGCAAACCTGTGAGCAACTCTTCTCCACACGCTCGCGAACAACAACCCGGAGCGGCCCTCTGCCGTTGTACATCCATGCAATGTGACACAGGAGCGAAGTGATGCTTGCTCAGTCGCTGACTTTCTTCGTCAACTGGTTCGCCAATCCGAACTTCGCAGCGATGGGTCTTGCCATCGCGTTCGGGCTGTTCTGGTACGTGCTATACAGGCCGCCGGTGAGAGGCTACGCCTTCCTCTGGGGCGTCATGGCTGTCTCAGCCATTCTCACGCTCCTCGCAGTCGCGTTTATCCAGATTCCGCTGCAGACGCTCACCGGCCAACTCCTCGTGTTGTCTTTCGACCAGGCCACAATCGTCAAGTGGCTCTTCTTCCTCGGCCTTCCGCAGATATTGCTGAGCGGCTTCGTCCAGGAGGGAGCGAAAATGGTGCCGATGGTCTTTATCTGGCATCGCGCCGAGCGCAACATATCTCCCGTAGTCGGAATCGTGCTCGGTGCAGCCGCCGGGGCGGGCTTCGGTGTCTTCGAGGCTATGTGGGCCCACAACCAGGTCTTTGCCGCCGGCTTCACCTGGGCATCCGTCGAGGCCGGAGGGTTCCCGGCCATCATCCCCTTCTGGGAGCGGTTCTTTGCCGTCGGAGGACACATCGCCTTCTCCGCGCTTGTCGGCTATGGCCTCGCCAAAGACAGGGGCTGGCTCTTCTTTCTCATCGCGGCCGGACTGCACAGCCTCATGAACTACACTGTAGTTCTACTACAGGCGCAACTCATCACCATGATGACTCTCGAGATTCTGGTGGCAGTCGCGGCCGTAGGCGCGACGGCCTGGGCACTTGTGCTTCGCCACGGAGGAGAAGACGCTGCTCCCTGGTCAGGGGGCGGCTATCGGAAACGGCTACATCTGGGCAAAGAGCCATCTGAGTACGCCAAGCGGCAGTAGATACGGGGGTCCCGCCTGGCATGGACGAGATTCGGTTCACGGCAATAGGCATCGTCCGCTCACCGTTCAAGGAAGCGGCGGGAACGCCGATACAACCCCGTGCCGCGCGCGGGGTTGAAGGCAGTGTGGACGTCTCCCCCGAATACGCGGAAGGCCTCAGTGACCTTGACGGATT
>CAZQML010000182.1:0-5368 GCA_964594245.1 uncultured Dehalococcoidales bacterium
GTTGTTTCATTGCCGGTCGGCATGACCACGTCGCCGCGGTGGAGCTTTGTTCGCGTAGAGTGCAAGTGGGCCCGAGCCGGCCTCGTGATATCGAAGAAGACGCAAAGGAGTGATTCCATGGAGAAGAAGGAACCGTACGCAAGCCAGGAGGAGTTCGAGAAGCGGGTCGTGCACTACCCGGACGTCCCTGAGGTAGAACTGAACCCGGGGTCCATGAGTCATATCGTCTCCACGGGCAAGGTCATGCTCAGCATTCTCACGCAGGAGCCCAACGCCTATTTCCCTCCCCATCGTCATGAAGCCGAACAGGTCATGATGGTAATCGACGGCGAGCAGGATGAGATAGTCGAAGGCAAGCTGTATCACCTGAAGAAAGGCGATATCATCATGTTGCCCTCAAATGTAGAGCATGGCGGCTATATCCCGGAGTGTGGCTGCAAGGCAATCGATATCTTCATCCCTCCGCGCGCTGATCTCCTGGAGAGGTTGCAGCAGGCGAAGGGCCAGAGCTGAAGCCGGCGCGATACCGGCAGATGTCGATTCGGTGACGGCCCGGCCGAATGCGGGACACGTTGCCACCGTAGCGGTGGCACTTCGTGAGTCCGGTCCTGCGGTGGCCGCAGCGGACCTCTACTCGACAGTGAAACCTATCTTGACGGTGACCTGCCAATAGGCTATCTGGTTGTTCTCCACGAAGCCTCGTGTCTCTACAACCTCAAACCAGCTCATGTTGCGGATCGTCTTGCCTGCCCTCTCGATGGCGATGCGGACCGCATCCTCGATGCTTGTGGCTGAAGAACCTGTGAGTTCAATGCTCTTGTAGACGTGATTGGGCATGGTCTCCTCCTTAGTCCCGCAGTGTCCGATGCCACGGACGCGACCGCCCTCCACATCCTGCCCGTTCTTGCGCAGGCTTCATGGCCGCGGCCGACTGTGCCCTGGCACGGGTATTCTGCCAGACATTGACGGTCGATGCAGTCGCCTGCGCCGGTGATTTGACAACGGCTCTGATGCTACGGACAATGGTTGGATGCGCGAGGTTGGTATCTGGACATGAGAATCGGAGCGTTCAGCTTTCGCGAACCACTGCCCGAGTTGCATGAGCCGCATGCACTTGCGATGCTGCGTCCGTGGACGGACGCCGGAAGCGTGGGCGCACTGGCGCTCCTGGACGTAGAACAACAATTCGGCGCACAGGAGTTGGCGACCCTTGCCAGGCCCGGCTCATTCTACGACTTCACCCGGTACCGGCCGACTGTCTATCTGCGGGAAGGGAAAAGGGAGCTATCGGTGCCCAACACCGTCGTCAGCTTCGCGCAACGGACTCAGGGCCCGGACCTGGTCGTCGTGAAGATGCTGGAGCCTCACATGTTCGGCGAGGTCTACGTTGAGTCGGTCCTGTCACTGTTGAAGACGCTTGGAGTGCGACGCTATGTCTGGCTTGGAAGCATGTACGACATGGTGCCGCACACCCGCAGGTTGATTGTCACCGGGGGGGCCATCGGCCCGGCTGCCGAGGATGACATACGTCGCCTCGGTATCCTGCCAACTGACTATCAGGGTCCGTCCACGTTGACCTTTCAGATTGTCCAGAGGGCGCCCCTTCAGGGGATGGAGGCGATGTGGTGTATTGTCCATCTTCCTCAGTACGTCCAGGTGGACGAGGACCATGTCGGCAAGTTGAGGCTGATGGAGCTGCTAAGGGACCTCTACGATGTCTCGGTTGATGAGGCGGACATCGAGCGTGCCCGAGACCAGACCGAGACGGTTGACGAAGCAATGCGCCAGAATCCTGACCTTGCCGTCGTTGTACCCCACTTTGAAGCGCGCTATGAGGCGAAACTGGAGCGGCGGGAGGAGGACCTGTCGCCTCTCCCGCGGGAGGTCGAGGAATTCCTCAACGGATTGGGAGAGGGCGATGAGGCGGACTGATTCCTGCCTTCTGACGCAGCCGGCGTCATCTTGTCCGTAGCTCTCCGAGCCGGGTTGCTGCAGCCCTACAGCAAAGGGGAAAGCCCGACAGGCGTGGGATAGCGGCGCCGGGCGGCCCGGTTGACCCGGGGAGACTCACGAGCGCAGGGTAGACAGTTGCGCCCCCGCCTCTTCTTCGATTTCGCGCCTGGTTGACAGGCGCATGGCTTCCAGATAGTGGGTTCGAGCCAGGCTTCTTGCCTTCTCGTAGGGCATGTCGAGCACGTCGAGGGTCACTTGCCTGAGTGGCCCCGGGTCTCGCCCTTCGGCCCAGCCCCGGGCATTGGAGAGAGCCGCCCAGTAGAAGTTTCCGAGCGAAAGGTGCAGGCGGGCGTCGTTGGGGTTGAACTCGATGGCTGTCTGGATTATTGCGTATGCTTCAGCAATCCTGTCTGTCAGGATGTGTGACATGTAGAGCGTGTAGGCGTTTGCGCTTCTCTTCTGGCTCAGGCAGAGCATCTTCAGCAGGCCCTCGCGGTCGGGAGCCGAATCGAGGAGAGCAACAACGTCTGATGGGTCCTGGCTGTTGCTCAGCAGCTCCTCCACGGAGGCTGTGTGCTCCAACTGGTCACTGAGGCGGAGGCACTCGTTGTGCGCATCCCTGAGCCTGTCTTCCCATCCGCCGCTGGTGTATCTGCCGATGCCTACAAGTTCGTGGGGTCCGTCGACGGCGCCAACCGTCAGCCTGTCAGTAAACTCCAGGCGGACGACCTTGTGCTCTATGACACGATAGTGAAGCTTGTCCTGCTTGTCGAACAGTCCTCGTCCCCGGTGGTACAACACGGCCAGCTCCCGTGACTCGATGAATGACATCATCTGTGAGTAGAAGAGCGAGCCGAGCGGGTTCGTCTCGACGGCGACATCAGCAGGCTTGGGTGGAGAATGCCTGGCCCGGAACACAACGATGTCCCGTACTCCGGCCAGTGTCTCGTCGGAGGGGCGCTCTCTCTGTTTGCGAATAGCCATCTGCAAGGTCCTTCCGGGTGGAGTTGCCGGGGTAGGAGCCAGACCCCGTGCTCGTCTACGTATGTTAGGCGGGCCGTCTGTGACTGTCAATCGCCTCGTTTAGGGACCGCCTCTGTAGCCGGGCAGGAATTCGTCACCGACCGGCCAAAAAACTCTTGACACGCACCTGCAACGCGCTATAATTGCGGTCGCTTGGGTGGTTGTGTGGTGGCCGTAGGGGTTTCCCGCACGTTGCTTCGCCGCACCGTGCTGTCGTGCCTCAGTGCATGCGCAACGAAAGGCAGGATTCCCCCGACTGATAGATATTTGCGCGAATGCGAGAGAGGTAGACGATGGCAGAACTTAAGAAGCTTCGGAGGTCAAAGCAGGTTGCACCTGCTGCTAACCGCTGGTTGCTGGACGTGGAGACGGATGACACGCAGGAACTTGAGCTGGACCCGTTTGGTGGTCGTTTCAGTGGCGACCAGGTAGACTACGAGCACGAAGACGCTGACTTTGACAGCCGCAGTGGCTACCACAGCCTGTGGGGTCTGTAGCACTCGTATCTGGCTGTACTGACGGCTGGCCCGTCGGTCCCCGCTCCGATTACCAGAACCTTGTGTTCCTGTGACCGAGTGCGCTCCGGGTCCTGGTGCCACGGGTGGCGAGGAGTGTCCTCTGTCACGTTGCGCGGAATTCCCGGAGGGTCCTCTACCGGGGCACTCTACTTGTCTTTCCTCATTTGCTACACTGGTTCCACCTATCAGTGAGGAGGAGTCAATGAGAATCACAGATGTTGAGGCCTTCGTATTCGATGCTGGATGGCGTCCGTGGACGTTCATCAAGGTTTCCACTGACGAAGGGATAGCTGGATGGGGGGAGTGTAGTGTCGCGCGTGGCCCATTTGCCGTCGTCGGGGCTGTTGAGGACTTCAAGCCCCTGCTGATTGGCGCCGACCCGAGGGCCTATGAGACGAGGTTCTGGGACCTGGCGCGGCTCTCGATACAGGGACCGCTGGGCGTGAGGGCAAAGACCATCGCAGGGATCGAGCTGGCGCTGATTGACATCAAGGCCAGGGCGTTGGGTATCTCGGTGGTGGAGCTGTTTGGCGGACCCATCAGGGAGGATGTCCGCCTCTACTGGTCGCACTGCGGCACAACCAGAGCGCTCTATCCTGAGATGGGCAAACCGCCCATCAGGGCCATGTCCGATATCCATGCCCTCGGGAAGGAAGTAGTCAGCAAGGGCTACAACGCTCTGAAGACCAATATCGTGTTCCCCGGGGAGCCGGCCCGCGTACATTTCCATGGTTTTGGCGGCGGCCTTGGCACAACTGACCAGGTGGTCGACAACGCCATGATGTCGCACATAGAGACACTGATGGGCACCTTCCGGGACGCTGTCGGTCCGACAGTCGACATCTGCCTTGACCTCAACTTCAACTTCAAGCCGGAGAGCTGCACCCGAATCGCGAGGATGCTGGAGCCATACAAGCTGATGTGGCTCGAAGTAGACATGTACAGCCCGGAGGCTTTGCGCTCCATCAAGGACTCTTCTCGTACTCCCATCTGTACGGGCGAGAACTACATCTACATGCGCGAGTTCCTGCCGTATTTCCAGAACCGCAGCGCGGACGTCTTCATGGTTGATGTCCCCTGGATTGGCTTCAGCCAGTCGAAGAAGATTGCCGACCTTGCGCAGGTGTTCGAGTTCAACATTGCCCCTCACAACTACTACAGTCACTTTGCCTCGTTCGTCAGTGCGAGCCTGTGCGCTGTGGTTCCGAATGTCCACATCATGGAAGTCGATGTGGATGACATCCCGTTGAGAGAGCAACTCGTCAGCAACGCGCCTTCGATAAGCAATGGACGAATGGCTATTCCTTCCGGCCCCGGTTGGGGCACCGAGATAAACGAGGAAGTGCTGCGGGCACATCCGTGGAACAAGCCGAAGTCTCACTGGTAGACCGGGCTGTTTCTCTCTGCGACTCCTGTGTAGTCGAGGGCCGGGGCGTGAAGCCCGGCCCTTTCTGTTGGAATCTCTTCCGGCGCTGCAGCGCGTCCACGTAATGGTGTGGGGCGCCGGATTTTACACGCGCTTTACGCACGGGTAACGCCGGGGTAATGGTCGACGCCTAGACTCTCTTCTGTGCCGCAGAACCGGTGGGGAGCTGAATCGACGGAACCGCGGGAGACGAGCAGACACGGGCACGTGCGGCGGAGATAATACGCGACGAGTCGAGACGGGTCGCATCACAGGTGGACGAGCTGCTGGACCTGTCACGCGTGCAGTCCGGACAGGTAGCGATGTCCCGCGCAGAACTCTCGGTGTCCGAGTTGGTCGGCCTGTGCAGTGAGCTGCTTGGCGTGCGGGCAAAGTACGCGGGAGTGTTCCTTGAGGCAGACGTTCCGCAGCATCTTGGCGTTATGGGTGATGGTGATCGCCTGGAGCA
>CAZQML010000183.1:0-2886 GCA_964594245.1 uncultured Dehalococcoidales bacterium
TACTTCCTTCTGGATGACGGCTGTCTAGAACTCGGTCACTTTGTGTCGCAGCCAAGTGAAGCCGTTGGGGAAGATGACAGAGAGGCCCTTCCCAACATGATGACGACGAACGAAATCGCGCCACGGATGATGTTCCCCGTCTCGACGCTCCATCTGAGGGGCGCAAACCCCTTCGAATCGGGCAAGAGGTGTGCCAGTGCCTCTACGGGCGCAGGTTGGCCCCGGCGTTCTGCCCGGGTCAGGTGCGAGGAGGGAATGGGCGCTGCGTCAGGGGCCGGTCGCACAGATGCCGTTGTAGGTGCTCTGGTGCAGGAGCTCGGCGCTCGTGCTCCCGCCCGAGGCTACGTCGACGGCCCGGGTGAACAGGAGACTCCCGGTGGCATCAAGCGTGCCCGACGATGCGAGGTCAACGTACACGTCGATGTTGTCCTTCATGCGCTCGTACGTGCCCAGATTGCCGGTGACCTTGATGACAGGGACGAACGAAAAGCCGATAGGTGTTCCCCTTCCTGTAGAGAAGAAGAGCACGTTTGCGCCCGCCGCAACCAGACAGGTGAGGTTCTCCGAGTCCATGCCCATTCCGTTGACGATGAAGAGGCCGCGCCCATCGGGGCGCTCCCCGTACTCGCACACGCCGTCGATGGGATGTGTCCCACCCTTGGCAATGGCGCCCAGGGACTTCTCCTCTATTGTCGTGAGGCCGCCCTCGATGTTGCCCCTGGCGGGATTGGCGCCCCTCATGTCCACTCCCTTGTCGAGGAAACGTTGCTCACACTCGGCCACCATATTGAGTATGCGCGTGCCCAGTTCCGGCGTGGAGGCGCGCGCCGCGAGAAGGTGCTCGGCGCCGATGAATTCCTGTGTCTCGCTGAAGAGGCCGCTCCCGCCTGCGGATAGCAGCCTGTCGAATGCGCTGCCGATGGCCGGGTTGGCCGCCAGCCCCGACGTCGAGTCCGACCCGCCGCACTCGGCGCCGAAGACGAGCATGGATAGGGGCAGGGGCCTCCTGGTCGCGCCGGCAGCCCTGGCGCATAGCTCTCTTGCGAGGCGCGTACCGCGCGCGACTGTGGTAATCGTGCCGCCTTCCTTCTGAATGACGAGTGTTTCCACGGGCTTGCCTGAGAGCGAGACCTGCTGTGCTATTTTCTGGACGTCGGCGGGCTCGCAACCGAGGCTGACGAAGATGACCGCCGACAGATTCGGGTGTCGCCCCAGGTTCACGAGCGTACGTTCAAGGACTTCAAGCTCGTCGGGCGTGTGGTCGCAGCCCTGGAAGTGGGTGAAGAGCGCGCATCCATCGACGCTCTGGGCGATCTGCCTGGCGGTGTCGCAGGAACATCCGACGGTGGGGATGATGCCCACGTAGTTGCGCGTGCCTGCGGTGCCATCTTGACGCGGGTAGCCGAGGAACTCATCCATTGCTATCTCCCGGGCTGCCGCGCGCCGGCTGCTGCCAATCGGGACCCGCCAGACCCTCTTGAAGGGCGCGGAACCTGGAACGAGCCGGCCGGAGTGCGGACAGCCTATGTTGGTCAGCTATGGTATCCGCTGTCGTGACCGGGCGCAACCGGACCGTCTGGCACAGATACCGCTGGCCCGGCCGCAAGGTTGGCTCTGCTCTGTCCTCGACCCGCGCCTGTGGGATGGTGGATGCGTGGTGCAGGACGAGCCTTGTCGACAAGTGTCCTCCCGAGAAGGATGTGGCTCACAGAATCTCGCATCCGGAGGGCCCGGCAGCGCGGTGCTGCTTCGTCGCCGGGGCACAACCAGCATGCGGCAGCGGACCGCAGTGGTGTCGGAACGGCCGGGGGCGAACCGAAGCCGGGCTAGAAGACGGAGCCCGCTGTCGAGATATCGGGAAACGCGCCGTAGTTGAGCGCCTCTGCCTTCGTCTGGCGGCCCGAGGCCACTCTGAGAGTCTCCCGGTAGAGCTGCCTGCCGAGTGTCTCGAGGGAGGCGTCCCCGAATATGTCGATCAGGATGTCTATGTGCTCGGAGAGGTGCTCTGCCGTGCGAGGGTTTGCGGTCACCTTGACGACGGGCACAAATGGGAAGCCCTGCGGCGCGCCCAGGCCGGTCGCGAACACGATTATCTGGGCGCCGCATGAGGCAAGTGCGGTAACGGCCTTTGGCTCCTGCCCCGGTCCATCAACAAGGAACAGCCCCTTGCCGGTCGCGCGTTCGCCCTGGGTGAGAACGCCCTGAATGGTTGTGGTGCCGCCCTTGACAATGGCGCCGAGCGACTTCTCTTCGATGGTTGTGAGCCCGCCGGCGATGTTGCCGCGCGATGGATTCGCTCCCCGGATATCGACGCCCAGCATGGCCGCACGCTTCTCCACGTCCGCGACGATGTCGTATATCCTCTGACCGACCTCCTTGGTTGCGGCCCTCCGGTGGAGGATGTGCTCGGTACCGAGCATCTCCGGCGTCTCCCCGAAGACGCAGGTGCCACCGGCCTGCACCAATAGGTCGCACATGGCTCCAACTGCAGGAGTGGCGGCGATGCCCTGCGTGGTATCTGAGGCGCCACACTTGATGCCGATGAGTAGATTGGAGTCGTCGACTTCCTCCCGCTGAAGCTCCGATATTGTCGAGAGCATCTCGCGGGCTATCCGTGAGCCCTCTTCGAACGCCTTGCTGGCGCCACCGATTTCCTGGATGACGACTCGCTCGACAGGCTTCCCGGCGCGTGCAATCGCCTGCTGGATGTCATCCACAGGCCCCTCACATCCGAGGCTCACGAGCAAGACGGCCCCAAGGTTCGGGTTCGCACCGAGGCCGCCGAGTGTCTTGTGTACGTGTGCCATGTCAGGACCGGCATTGCCGCAGCCCTGCTGGTGTACGAATGACACGGTGCCGGGCACCCTGTCTGATATCCATTTCGCC
>CAZQML010000184.1:0-10601 GCA_964594245.1 uncultured Dehalococcoidales bacterium
AAGAGAGCCCCAGGAGGTGGAACTGTGCTCCCGGTTTCGGCACCCGGACGACATCAAGTCCTTGAAGGCAATCCAGGCACACACCTCATACTACAAGCGTTTCGAGAAGACCTACCATCTTTTGCAGCAGTTGAAGACGACGGTTGTGAAGCAGCGACCACTTCCTGCGGTATCCGCGCTGATGGACGTCACCGATGTACACGGGCACACGACCAGGGGCACTGTCCTCATGTACGTTAAGACCTGCACCTGCAGGTTCGATTAGGCGCCGAGGAGCCTGCACAGTATCCGGCCGTTGTGGGTTCCGCCGACGACGAGGCCGTGCACCTCTCGACACTGGAAGTGCGCTGTTTCCCGGGACGCGATACTCATACCCTTGCAGTGAGTGAGGCCCTGCGGAGTTCCTGGCTCTTGTATTCCCCCTCGCGCTTGCGATACTGCAAGGCCTCGGCGATGTGGGGGGTGTCGATGAGGTCGGCCATGGTACGATAGACACGTGAGCATGAGCGCCACCTTCGGAGTGGTCTACGGCAACGCTTTTCCACAGGTCGCATGGACACTCTCCGGGCACTTCTGCGGCCCGAACGCCAATGGAATTGCGTATAGTGTCCCCAGATTCCCCTGAGTTGTTGGAAGCCATTGCGGGGCGCGACATCGGTCAGAGAGCAACTCTTGCTTGGGCTGGCGACTGCGCTAGTCTTGTTTGCCAGAAACCTTGGACCGAAAGGGTGACAGTTCAAGAATGGCCAAAGATGCCAATTGCAGAGATCAAGGGTGTTCTTGTGACTGCTGAAAGACTGATCCATGAGACGGCGGACAATCTCGGTCCGGCACACTATTCTGCTGAGGTGTCTGCCACAATGGCGGAAATGAGGGCCGTCAGTCCGGGCGGCGTGCCGAGTCACTTCAGGCCGCTATTCACGTTCGCAGAAGTCCTTCTGGAGCTTGGCAAGAGATTCTTGCAGACCTATTAGTAGCCACCACATGTTGCCAATGGCCCTCTGTCTGCCATTTGACGGTCGACGTCGTGTCGTGATTGCGTGCACCCAGTGCCGTTTTCATAGAGGAAAGGAGCAGCGATATGAAGAGGAACAGACTCAGGGAACTACTGAATGAAGGCAAGCCAACCATAGGTACCCATGTAATCAGCCCCTGGCCGGGCATTGTGGAGGTCATCGGCCATTCGGGCGTGTTCGACTACGTCGAGTACACGGGTGAGTATTCCCCTTTCAGCCTCGAACAGATGGACAATTTCGGTAGGGTGATCGAGCTCTTTCCGAACATGTCTTCAATGATGAAGGTTGAGGAGCATGGGCGGGGATTCATTGCCGGCAGGGCTCTCAATGCGGGTATCCAGAATGTGCTTTTTGCCAGCTGTCGCTCTGCAGATGACGTGAGGGAGTGTATTCGTAAGGTGAGACCCGAGACGCCCCGGGATGGAGGCGTTCATGGTTGCAGCCTGTCGCGCAACGTTGGCTATGGTGTCTGGGTTGGCTCCGAAGAGTGGATGAAGGCCACGGAAGAAGTTGTCGTTGCCATAATGGTGGAGAAGGAAGTCGCTATGGCAAACTTGGAGGAGATGCTGTCCGTCAAGGGTGTCGATATGGTCCAGTTCGGGCCGGCGGACTACTCGATAAGTACGGGCAAGCCATGGCAACCAGACCGTGTCGAATTGCAGCAAACGCAGCAGACCATGATTGAGGTGGCTCTCGAAAAGGGTGTAGCTCCTCGCGTAGAGTTGGCAAGTGTCGAACAGGCAAAGCCATTCTTCGAGATGGGTGTCCGTCATTTCTGCATCGGGTGGGACGTGATGACGATGTCCAGTTGGTGTCGGCAACAGGCGGAAGCCTGGAAGGACCTACAGGCTATGGATTAGTCTCACAGGTCTGCACAGTGGGGCTTGTGCAACCGCTTGAAAATGCTGAACGTCGGTCTTCAATACACTCTGGGGACATTAGGCTTATCTCTTCGCGGCGGCCGCGGCATTGCATATCGATGGTTGCCGATTCCTACTCCCCTTCGCGCTTGCGGTACTGCAACGCCTCGGCGATGTGAGGGGTGTCGATGAGGTCGGCGCCTTCGAGGTCGGCGATGGTGCGGGCCACTATGTGGACACGGGGCCCACGGAGTGGGGAGAGCCGGCACGGGAGAGTCGTCGCGTTGACGGGCAGTGCGTCGCAGCCGTATAGTTAAGCCGCGTGGGAATTGTTCTGTAGATAGAAGTCGCGTTGTGTGGAATGCCGTGAGAATCGCGCATTCCCTTTTGGTTTGTCGCATGTCCGCGACACGGCGCGACTTCGCGCTCCTCGAAACTACACCAAGACCGAGAGCCGGCGCACATCGCGAGTTGCACAAACAGGCGCCGGACTCGCAAGAGAGGAGACAGAGACAATGACCGAAGAGAAACTGCCCCCATTCTTCTACGATATCTTTGATGCCTCCCTCCCCCGCCTCGGCCCCGGCGACGACGCGTCGACCAGCAAGGCGCTGGATATCCTGCTTGCCGTGGAACCTGCGCCCGACGGCGACCTGAGGATCCTCGACATCGGCTGCGGGAACGGTACGCCGACTATTCAGGTGGCCCGACGGACGAGCGGGACCATCACAGCCATCGACAATCACCAGCCCTTCCTGGACGAGCTGCAGCGCCGCGCCAAACTGGAGGGATTCTCCGAGAGAATCCAGGTGCGCCACATGGACATGCGTGAGTTGGGCACGGAGATGGGGACCTTCGACCTCATCTGGTCGGAAGGAGCTCTCTCCCTCATGGGTTTTGGAGAGGGTCTGGCAGCCTGTCGCAGCCTGCTTGCCACGGGTGGGCGCCTCGCAGTCACCGAGCTCTGCTGGCTGCGGCCGGACCCGCCGCCGGAGTGCCGGAGCTTCTTCGAGACCGCATACCCCCCGATGGTGGATGTCCCGGCCAACCTGGCAATCATCCGTAACGCTCAGCTTGAGGTCGTCGACCACTTCACTCTGCCCGAATCAGCCTGGCGGGACTCGTACTGCGCGCCCCTTGAGGAGCGGGTGCGAACGCTTCGGGCAAGGTACCCCGGAGACCCGGAGCGAATGGAGATGCTGGACTCCATTCAGGAGGAGATCGACCTGTATCGGAAGTATTCCAGCTACTACGGATACGTCTTCTACCTGATGCGACGTCCCTAGCTGCGGCGGGAGTCTCTTCCAAGTTCGGTGGCGGCGCTTCAACGGCAGGACCCCGAGGATTCGTCCTCGGGGTCCCGTTGGCTGGAGCCGGAGCTGACTCGAGGACGCCTTCAATGCGCTCCCACGGCTAGTCACCCTTCGCGCTTGCGGTATTGCAGGGCCTCGGCGATGTGGGGGTGTCGATGAGGTCGGTGTCTTCAAGGTCCGCGATGGTGCGGACGACCTTGAATGCGCCAGCGATGGCCCCCGTGCGCTCGCTCGGCCGGTCGACGCAGCGCTCATGCGGACACTCGTGTGATCGCCAACAGCCATGAGTGGACAGTCGCGCCATAGTGCCAACCCTATTGTCATGAAGAATGGCCATAAGTAGAATAGCCGGATACGCTCAATGGGACTGCCATTGTGACGCAGCGGAACGGCCAACAGCACATTGCCGGATGTCTTACGAACGTATTTGCACGCGCTTGCCCGACCGGGCGTCCCGGAGGGATTGAGGAGGGTGTCCGCGGGCATGCGTCTGGGTTAAGGTTCTGCGGCTCGTGCCAGGTGTGCGACCAGGCCTCAAATTGACCCTGTGTCACTCGCTTGTCAGAACCCGTAAGGCGGGTTCGAACGAAGTCGGGAGGCCGATTTCCCCCTGGTTGCGAGCACGTCGGCAGAGGCAAAGAAGAGACAGGTGCTCCACGTACAACGAATACGATAGAGGTGAGTGATGGACCCTGAGCAGAATATAGTCATTATCGGTGGGATGGCGTGCGGCCCCAAGACCGCCGCCAGGGCGCGCCGGCGCAGTCCCGGTGCACGGATCACGATCGTGGAACAGGGGCCGACGGTGTCGGAAGGGTCGTGCGGCCTTCCCTACTATGTGGGAGGACAGATCAAGAGCGAGGGGGCGTTGCTTATCAGGACGCCGCAGCAGTTCAAGGAGAAGTCGAACATCGACGTACTTGGCTGGACCAGGGCGACCAGGATCGACCGCAAGTCTCACAGGGTCGAGGTGACGAACGTGGCTACGGGGGAGACTTCGAGCCTTCCCTACGACAAGCTGGTCATTGCGACGGGGGCAGTCCCCATGGTGCCGTCCTCGCTGGAGGGGAAGGACCTAGACGGCGTCTTCACTCTGACAAAGGTCGCCGATGCCAACAAGATCATAGCGTCGCTTGCCGGGCCCGGCGCCAGGAAAGCGGTCGTGGTCGGAGGAGGACTCATCGGCATGGAGGGTGCCGAGGCATTCCGGGAGCGAGGACTCGATGTGAGTGTGGTCGAGGCTCTGGAGCATGTTCTGCCAGGGCTACTCGACGAAGAGATGTCGGCCGTCGTCGAGAAGGAACTGACGGACAAAGGGGTGCATCTCTTCACGGGGCAGCGTGTCATCAGGCTTGAGGGCAATGAGCAGGGCAAAGTCGCCAGGGTAGTTACAGAGAAGAGCATCATCGAGGCGGATGTCGTGTTGCTTGCCCTTGGCTTCCGACCGAACAACGAACTCGCGAGGAACGCAGGGCTTGAAATCGGACCGCTCGGTGGGGTGGTGGTCGATGAATTCCTGCAGACCAGCGACCCGGACATCTACGCAGGGGGTGACTGCGTGGAGAACGTGCACATAGTCACTGGAATGAAGATATTCGCCCCCATGGGTTCCACTGCCAACAAACACGGACGTATTATCGGAACGAACGTCACCGGTGGGCGCGACACCTTTCCTGGTGTCGTCGGCACCGCTGTCGTCAAGATATTCGACCTGAGCGTTGGCAGGGTCGGCATCAGCGAGGATGAGGCCCGCGAGGCCGGCTTCCAGCCGGTGATGGCCGCTGGGAATGGGCTTGACCGCGCCGGCTACTATCCGGGAGCCCTCAAGAGCACCGTGAAGCTTGTTGCTGATGCAGCGACCGGAAGGGTCCTGGGTGCGCAACTGGTTGGCGTCGGCGACGTGTCCAAGCGCACCGATGTCCTGGCGACCGCCATATCCGCCGAGAGAACCGTTGATGACATGGCCAATCTCGACTTGGCGTACGCGCCTCCGTTCAGCCCGGCTATGGACCTGTTGCACGACCTGGCCAACGTCATACGCGGCAAGCTGGAGAGCGCGCAGGTGGGACGCTCAGCCCCGGGGTCGTAGAGAAACTGCAGCGCCCGCGTCTATGACGTACGCACGAACTGAATTCAGGGGACACCACACTTGGTTGCTCAAGACGTTCGAAAATCGGGTTCAGCGAGCTCTCGCTGCGGCTGTTTGACCAACTTAAGCTATGGGAGACCGGAAATAAGTATGGTGTCCCCAGAATTCCCGGACACCCGCACGGAGATGTGATGGCACCCGAGCGGTTGGTTGGAGTCTTCTGCAGGCAATCATATTGATCAAGAGAACAGGAGTGAATCATGAGCACAAGCGATCTCAGCAACAGCGTGATATTCCCCCTGGGAGAAAAGGTAGAAAATGACAACTTCAGCGGAGCGGTATGGATTGACATGCTGACGCCTCGCGACTCGGCGTGCCCTGTTGGGAACGTTACCTTTGAGCCGGGGTGCCGCAATAGCTGGCACACACATGCGGGTGGCCAGGTTCTGCTTGTGACCGGCGGCAGAGGCTACTACCAGGGATGGGGAAAGCCAGCACGCGAGCTTCACGCAGGAGATGTTGTCGAGATACCTGCGGATGAGAAGCACTGGCACGGCGCCGCCAGGGATAGCTGGTTTGTGCACGTCTTTATTCTGGTCAACCCTGGCAAAGGTTCGACAACGTGGCTGGAGCCCGTATCGGACGAGGACTACAACGTATTGGAATAGAGAGGGTTGTTGCTGACATAATCCAATTCCCTGTCAACCGGTCGTGTAGGGCCCCGTCTTAACCACTCTAGTCCCCCTCCCGCTTGCGGTACTGCAGGGCTTCGGCGATGTGAGGGCATGGGGGAAGGCCCCCAATTCCCGACGGGCGAACCTATGGGGAAGCTCGATTCCCCATAGTATGCGGCGAAGGAATCCCGCATGAAAGCCAACCGGGGAGAAAGGTCTGACCCCTGCAGAATTGGAGATATCACTTCCGTGGAGTATTATCCGCCGAATATTGCCCTGGCCCTGCGAAAGCAGCGGCTGTTCCACCGGTCTCAATAGAACAACTATATGGAGGGGGTACTGATGGTCGGCATGTACTGGATATCTTGGCCGAGGCCTCTCCGGGTCCTTCATGGTCCCCGAGAACGGGGGTACGGGATGAGGCATCCACTATCACTAGCTGGAGGGGCAAGATGACAACGATGGACCCGGACGGATGGAAAGCGTTCATAGACAGGCTCATCGAGGAACCGGACCTGGATGTGATAGGTGTAAAGGAGAAGGGATCGAGGTTCGTCTTCGCGCCGCTGGGTAGAGCGAGCGAGCTCAGGCTCGACTATGACGTCACGATTCTCCCGCCGAAGAAGGAGTTGCTCCCGCCCAATGAGGACCTGCTGACGTTCGACATCAGCAAACCGTTCGATGTCCTTGCGGCCCGCGACGAGCGGAAGAAGGTGCTCGTTGGGGTGCATCCCTACGACCTCATTGCCATCAACATGATGGACGAGGTCTATCTCGGGGCGCACGTCGATGACAACTACGAAGTGCGCAGGCGGAACACGATAATCATAGCTTCCGATATCATCAACATCCCTCCAAAGGCGTTCTGCGCAAGCCTGGGTACGCACACGGTCGAGAAGGGCTACGACCTTTTAGTGACACAGCTGGATGACAGGTACGTGGTCGAAGAGGGCACTCCCGCGGGGACCGAGCTTCTGAAGAGATTCGCTGAGACAAGGGAATCGTCCCCCTACGATATCGAGAGGGTCGAGAGGCTCAGGGAGGAACTGCCCTCCCGTTACCAGAGAGGACTGCACGTCGACAAGTACAAATGGTCCGAGATTCTCGAAGAGAACTACGAACATCCGCTGTGGGAAGAGAACGCGAGGAAATGTCTCACGTGCGGCACCTGCACTCTCGTATGTCCAACATGCGTCTGCTACGACGTTCACGACGAGGTGGAACTGGACCTCGAGCGCGGAAAGAGGACGAGGACCTGGGACGGCTGTCTGCTCAAGGAGTTCACGCTCGTCGGCAGCGGGGAGATATTCAGGGAGACCCCGACGAACCGATACAGGCACCGATACTACAGGAAGGGGATGTACCTCCCCATGAGGTACGGTTTCGTCGCGTGCGTAGGCTGCGGAAGGTGTTCGACCCAGTGTCTGGCGGACATCGCTGACCCCCTCGAGGTGATGAACGTCCTTGCCTCATCTTCTATGGAGGACACGAAGAAGCTCCCGATACCCGAGGTCAAAGTCCACGGCGTGAAACAGGAACTGCTTGTTCCCAAAGCGGCGAACATCATCTACAAGGAGCCGATGTCGGACATAGACACGCTGTACAGGATAGGGCTGGATTCCGGGGAAGCTCTCGGACACCGGCCGGGGCAGTTCATAGAACTGTCTATCTTCGGCATCGGCGAGGCGCCGATATCCATAGCATCTTCCCCCGGGTCCGGACCGGAGTTCGAAATCCTCGTGAGGAAGATAGGCGACGTGACGTCGAAGCTCGACACACTCGCCCTGGGCGACAAGGTCGGTATCAGGGGGCCCTTCGGGAACGGTTTCAACATAGAGGGATTGAAAGGCAGGAACCTTCTCTACATCGGTGGCGGATGCGGCCTGGCTCCCCTGAGGTCCCTCATCAACTACTCGCTGGAGAACCGGTCCGAGTTCAAGAACATCACCCTGCTATACGGCTGCAAGGACCCCTCGTCCCTCCTGTTCAGGAACGACCTCGAGTCGTGGGGGGCGATGGAAGGTGTGGATCTCAGGGAGACTGTCGACATCTGCAGGAGCGACGACTGCTGGAAGGGGAACATCGGGGTTATCACCACCCTCATTCCGGACATCGATATCGACCCTGACACGACGATGGCGATAGTGGTCGGTCCGCCGGTGATGTACAAATTCGTCATCCGCGAGCTGAAACACAAGGAGATCCCCGACGAGAACATCATCGTCTCGCTCGAGAGGAGGATGAAGTGCGGGGTCGGAAAATGCGGCCACTGTCAGATAAACGGCGTCTACGTCTGCCTTGAAGGGCCGGTCTTCAACTATGCCGATATCAAGGAACTCCCGGAGGCGTTTTAGATGAAACCGAAGGTCGCTTTCTTTGATTTCTCATCCTGCGAGGGATGCCAGCTTCAGGTAGTCAACCTTGAGGAGAAGATCCTCGACCTCGTGGACATAGTCCAGGTCGTCTCGTTCCGCGAGGCGATGAAGGAGCATTCCGACGACTACGACATTGCCTTTGTCGAGGGGTCCATCATGAGGCCAATGGACGAGGAGAGATTGGAGAGGATTCGTAGGAACGCCAAGATACTCGTAGCCATTGGCGCATGCGCCTGCTCGGGCGTGGTCAACAAGCTTCGGAACAAATGGCCTGTGGCCGAGGTCAAGGCGGAGGTCTACGGCGACGCCCCGATTGAAGGGAACCCCTATTTCGACGTGTTCCCGACCAAGGCAATCAACGAGGTGGTGGCCGTCGACGTATACATCCCGGGTTGCCCCATCGACAGGAACGAGTTTGCCAAGGTCGTCACCTCGTTGGCGTTTGGCAGGAAACCCAGGCTTCCGAACTACCCTGTATGCGTCGAATGCAAGAAGAACGAGACCATATGCGTGTTCGAGATGGGCCAGTTCTGCCTCGGACCGATAACCAGGGCAGGATGCAACGCCATCTGTCCGGCGAACGGCGAAGGGTGCGACGGGTGCAGAGGATTCCTGGATGACCTCAGAGTGAACGCGATGAAAGATGTCCTCAGGAAGCACAACGTGTCATTGGACCAGATGATGAAACGTTTCGACCTCTACAACTACAAGAGGGAGGGATACTGATGGCCAGGGCTATCGACATACACGTCGAGCACCTCACCCGGGTGGAGGGGCACGGCGACATATTCTTCAACGCGAGAGAGGGGAAGGTGGAGAAGGTCCAGTGGCACGTGACCGAGGCCCCCAGGTTCTTCGAGGCCATGTTGCGGGGGAAGTCATTCGTCCATCTCCGACCTATCACCTCCAGGATATGCGGCATATGCTCCATCGGTCACTCCCTCGCCTCTCTGAAGGCCACTGAGGCGGCCCTTGGGGTCGAGGTATCGGAGGAGACCGTCCTGCTGAGGAGGTTGGCCCTTCACGGCGAGAACATGCAATCGCATGTCCTCCACATAGGGTACCTCGTGGTACCGGACCTCTTCGGGGTCGGCTCCGTCTTCCCCATGGTCGCCAGCAACAAGGATGCCGTCGTCAAGATTGTCGGCCTGCATCGGCTCGCCAACTTCATGTCTGACCTGATATGCGGGAGGACCACGCATCCGATTGCTCTCGCGCTCGGAGGCTTCAGCAAGGTCCCGACGATCGGGGAACTGACCGAGCTCAGGGGCAGGCTGGAGGCGTCCAAACCCGTCATCTCCGAGGTAGCCGGCCTTCTCGCATCCGTGAAGAGCAAGGTGCCGGATTTCGAGAGGGAGACCGAGTACGTCGCCCTTGTGGACGAGAAGCTCTACGCTCTGTACGACGGGGATATCGGGTCCAGCGATACGGGGTTGCATCCTGTGAACTTCTACCGGGACATCACGAACGAGTACGTGGTCGGGCAATCGACGGCGAAGTACACGAAGCATGTCAGGGATTCCTACATGGTGGGAGCCCTGGCCAGGTTCAATCTGAACGAGTCGAAGCTCAGCGAATTCGGACGGGAGACCGCGCACGTCCTGGGTATGAAGGCCCCTGTCCACAATCCATTCATGAATACCTACGCCCAGATGGTCGAGGTCGCGGACTCGGTGGAGGACTCCATCCTGATTATCGACGAGCTCATCGAGAGGGGTGTCACGGGGGACAAGGCCAAAGTGGAGCTCAAACCCGGCCGGGGCATCAGCGCTGTGGAGGTCCCGAGAGGCATCCTCTTCCACGACTACGCAATCGACGGCATCGGGAACTGTACCAAGGCAAATTGCATCATCCCGACCAATCAGAACCATGCCAACATCCAGATGGACATGGAGGAGCTAGCCCCCGGGCTGGTGGACCTGCCCGAGAAGGAGATAGAACTGACGCTCGAGATGCTGGTGCGTGCCTATGATCCGTGCATCTCGTGCTCGACGCACTACGCGAAGGTCCATTTCGTGTGAGGGACAGGAGTGTGTCAAGGCTCGCCATCATCGGAATCGGCAACCCGATGATGGCTGACGATGGCATCGGACCCAGGCTTATCTCCGAGCTCGAAGGCTCCGTTCCCGGGGTCGACCTCATCGACATGGGGACCGGGGGCATGCAACTCGTCCATGTCCTTGCCGGGTACGGCTCGGTCATCATCATCGACTCAGCGGACATGGGCCTCTCACCGGGAGAGTCCAGGGTCTTCTCCCCTGAGGAGGTCGTCTC
>CAZQML010000185.1:0-2823 GCA_964594245.1 uncultured Dehalococcoidales bacterium
TCCCGGGGCCACCGTCTGGATATGGTCCGAGAAGACGAAGGCCGTCAGTGCCAGCGGGGTGATGTAGGCAAGCCAGCGCGACCAGCCGGCGAGAAAGCCCCAGAACGGTGACAATACCCTGCTTGGATAGTAGTACGTCCCTCCTTCGATGGGCATAGCCGACGCGATAGAGGCATAGCACACGGCGACGATTATCATCGGCAGGCCGATGATGAGGTACGAGATCCAGACCGCGGGGCCTGCCAGGGCCGATGCCGGGCCGGCCAGCACGAACGGGCCGCCGCCGATTACGGCTCCGGCCGCGAGCGCGATGACGCCGAAAAGCCCTACGTCACGCTTGAGTCCTGTCTTGCTGTGCGACATTCTTCCTCCTACGTATTCGATATGGCTCGCCAGGTTACCAGTCGCCATCTGAGGCCACGGGACACTCGCTCTTGTGTCAGTGCCCTGGGCCGGTCGCTGTGAATGTCACCTCATCTCCCGCATGAAGCTCTCTGAACGCGTCCCCGTACGCCTCCGCCATGCGCGCGCTGGGCCTCAGCCCGGTACAGTGCATGGGCGCGATGAGTGACATGCCCGGAGCCAGCGCCGTCAAAGCCTTTATCGTCTGTTCCGTTCGCTCGCCCGGCGCCTGGAGCAGATGAAACCCACCGATGACGGCCGCTATCTCCGCGCCCCCCGAGACCTTCTTCGCCTGCTTCACTATGTTCACGATTCCTGCATGCCCGCAGCCACTCAGCACGATCAGCCCCAGGCCGCGGACGTTCACGAGCGCGGACACGTCATCCTGCAGCCAATCCGGCACGACCTCGCCCGCCGGGTCAACGGTGAGACAGGAGACTCCGCCCTGCTCCTCGAAGTCGGTCGTGTGCTCCACCTCGCCCGTAAGCATGAGGCCGGGGAAGGGCTCGACGGGCGATTTCGACAGAATGAGGACTGCTCCGTTATTCTCCAGATTCGTCCGCGAGTTCTCTCCCGACATGGAGTAGTCCATGAACTCCGGCCGGAGCACGAAGTTCCGCCGGAAGAGGTCCGTATGGCCGAACACCGGCACCGGACGTGCAAGCCTCTTGAGAACGCCTGCCAGGGCAGCGGTGTGGTCGAAGTGGCAGTGCGACAACACTATGGCGTCCACGGAGTCCAGGTCTACCCTGAGCTTCTCTGCATTGCGGGCAAGGCTGTCCGCCAGAGGGCCCACGTCGAAGAGGACCCGTCTACAGGAATCTCCGGTCCACAATTCCAGCCAGAGCGAGAGTCCGAAACAGCCTTCAAGATACGTGTCGTATGCCGGCGAGTTCTCTATCAGAACCACAACCTTGAGCCTGTCCACAGAGCCTATCCGAGTATCTTCCATTTGAACGCCTCAATGAGCGGACTTGCAGGGCGTGCTGTGCCCTGAACCGATGAACGACGTGCGAGTAGTGTGTTTCCGGCGGAGAAGCTGCCAGCCCCATCTCAGGCCGGCAGCCCGATACCGATGCCGACTAGCGGGCTCCGGGAGGACCCGATTCCGCGGACCGGAGGGACGTATGTGGTCGCGCGATATCCCATGTGGTCGAATATTGTGGCGATGCCGGTTCCAGCTGTCAATGTTCGTATGCGATTAGCCGCGCTGTTGCAGGCAGAGCTTCCCCTCCCTACAATTGACTCAGCGCTGCTGCAGCCGTAGCTGGATGCCCCGCTGGCAAAGGAGACAAGCCGATGAGCACATTGAGAGAGATACGCGATTTCATGGAGTCGATGGGCATCCCCGGCCGCGACCTATGGGAGCTGCCGGACTCACACAAGACCTTCCCTGACGGGACACACTGGAGGGTCGAGATTTCCGGCGTTGAGCGGGCCTCTACGATGGAGGCGATGATAGACGAGGCCAGGAAGCGGGACATCCCCGTCCACAGGGCCATCGCCACTGTCGGAGGCTCCACGTTCCTCGATGCGGCCGAACTCCGCGCCATGGCGCAGATGGCACACGACGAGGGCATCGAGATAATCATGGCCGTCGGCCACCGAAAGGCCTGGGATGTAGGCTCCAAGGAGATGTCCACTTGGGAAGGGGGCATGTGGGGTGCGCGGCTCCGTGGCTCCGATAACGTCTCCTACTGGCTCGCCGACATGATGAGGAACATCGAGGCAGGCATCCGGGGCTTCCTCGTCTACGACGAGGGGGTGTTGTCAATCGTCAACAAGATGCGCGAGCAGGGTTTCGTGCCGAAGGAGACCGTGTTCAAGTGTTCGGTCTTCGCAGGGCACTGCAGCCCCGCGGGCGCGCGTGTCATCGAGTCGCTCGGCGCAAACACGTTCAACCCTTCGTCGGACGTCTCCCTTCCCATCCTGGCGGCCATCAGAAAGGCGGTCGGCATGACCCTGGATGTATACGTGGCGATAGTCGACTCGATGGGCGGCGAGTTCAGGGTCATGGAGACGCCGGAGATAGCGCGCGTCGCGTCGCCGTGCTACTTCAAGATCGAGCCGGGGAAGTCAGAGCCGGACATCTACAAGCCCTGGGTGGAGGAGAGCTGGCACGCAGGGTTTGTCCGTGAGAAGGTCAAGATGGCCGACATCATCCGCGAGGTCATGGCAAAGCATGCACCACAGCTCGTCCTTTCGGGCAGGCGCCCCGCCGACCTGGCCGTCCCGGTCGCCTGAGAACAAGGCTTCGCAGATCGCGGGCATGCGTACAAGCCTGCCTCCTACCTCCCGGGGGGACATCGGGAGCGCAAACGTGCGACAGCATATTGACACCCCGCCCCCGTTCCCCTAGTATCGCGGCATGCCGGAGTGGCTGCGCATCTTCACGCTCGCCTTCGTGCCGCTATTCATAGC
>CAZQML010000186.1:0-11445 GCA_964594245.1 uncultured Dehalococcoidales bacterium
TCCGTGGAGCAGCGCCGGCACAGAGGGGGCCCCTGCGGAAACGACGATTGCGTCGTACGGGGCATCATCCAGCCAGCCAAGGCTGGACTTCGAAACGAGGTGCACGTCGACATTCGCGAACCCGAGCCTGGCGAGGACATCCGCAGCGGTCTTGGCCAGTTCAGGAATAATCTCAACAGTCACGACCTTCCGAGCGAGACCGGCCAGGATGGCCGCGACATATCCGCTGCCGGTTCCCAGCTCGAGGACCTTGTCGCTGCTCTTCAGGTCGAGAGCCTGAATCATGAGTGCGACGATGTAGGGCTGGGAGATGGTCTGGCCGTAGCCGATACTGAGAGGATGGTCCTCGTAGGCTGCCTGCAGGTCATCAGCAAGAACAAACTCCTCCCGCGGGACACGCTTCATCGCCTCGACGACTCGCTGATCCCGAATCTCGCAAGAGAGGTGTTCGAAAAGCTTGGCCCTGGCTGCCTCCAACTCCACGTGTACCTAACCTTGAGCCAGGCGCTTAGCCGAGAACGGCATCAAGAATGAGTAACACGACCAGGAACGACCCCGCCAGGATACCGATCTGCTTGAGCTCGGCATTCACATAGCGATAGCGTCCGGTGAACTCCTCCCATGTCGTGCCGACTCGCGGCTTCGGAACGGCGAGAGTGCGTCGTGGCCCGTCCATCCGTGCCACCTCCGCGATAGGCACGGTCGCGGCAGAACGCCCTGCCGGGGCTGGGACCCTACGTGGCTGCTTCCGGCGTTGCTTCTTTCCCATGTGACCTACTTCACCGTAGAAAGGGGCTGCTTGTAAACGCGAGTACTGGATACATAGGCATGACCCAGCGCCTGCTGCAGAGAACGCAGGTCTGTGCCGCTCTCCACGGTCCTCACAGCGAAACTATGGCGTAGTGTGTGGGGAGTGACGCGCTCGCCGAGCCCGGCCCTGATAGCGTAGTTCTTGACTATTTGCCAGAATCCCTGGCGAGTGAGTTGGTGGCCGCGCCGGTTAAGGAACAGCGCCTGCTCCTTCTCGTCGTAGAGGAGGTCGAGGCGCCCATCCGCAACATAGGCTCGCAGAAGGGTCACAACCTCGGGCGGCAGGTGCATCTGTCTGTGGGCGTGGCCGAGTCGACAGTACAGGGTCGCGTGGTCGAGGTCGATGTCACGCAGTTGCAGTGACACAATCTCGCTTGCCCTGAGTCCGGTCGCGTAGAGGAGCTCCAGCATGACCACGTCGCGTCGTGCCTCGGGTGTCGAGAGCGATCGGGGCACAGCAACCAGCCTGGCGTATTCGACCTGCGTCAGGACACGCGGCGGCTTCTTGCTGACCTGGGGGCTCATGAGATTCCTGACGGGGTTCTCTTTCAGTTTCCCGCTGGCCACAAGGTACTTGAAAAAAGACCTTGCCGAGGCAATCTTGCGCGCCCCGGTCGCCGGAGAGTATCCCCTCCCCTTGATATTCACAAGATAGCCCATGAGCAGTTCCTCCTGGGAGGAAAGTATGCCCTTGGCCCTCTCGGACGCCATGAAATGCGCGAGTTGGGTCAGGTCGTTACGGTACGCGGCCACGGTGTTCGGTGAAGAACCTTTCGTGCCGGCCAGGTACTCGAGGAAAGCAGCAATCTCCTGCTCCATGGGATTTTTATTGTAACACAGCAAATGCTCTTTTGCCCGGGAGTTGCGGCCTTGTTAGAATCGAACCCTGATGGCTTCGCAAGCGATTCGCCGCAAGCTGGCGCTGGCACCGCGCTCACCGGGAGTCTACCTGTTCAGAGATGAGCGGGGACACGTTATCTACGTTGGCAAGGCCTCCAACCTCCGCAGCCGGGTGAGGAGCTATTTCGGCTCGAACTCGGGCCTGAGCACAAAGACCGTGAGACTCGTTGCAGCGGTAGTGGATGTGGAGTTCTTCATCGTGGGCACCGAGCAGGAGGCCCTCGTTCTCGAGGCGGACCTCATCAAGCGCTACAAGCCCCTCTACAACGCGCGACTCAAGGACGACAAGAGCTTTCCTTACCTCAGTGTTGACGTTCAAAACGAATGGCCGACCGTGTCGATAACCAGGCGCCGCCTCCCGGATGGCTCCCTGTATTTCGGCCCCTACGCGAACGCGCGTTCAGTGCGTCAAACGCTTCGCCTCATACGCAAGGTATTCCGATTCAGGGTCTGCTCTGGGCCACTCGTGGGAATACGAGCCAGAGCCTGCCTGAACATGCAAATCGGGCTTTGTCCCGGACCGTGCATCGGTGCGATTTCCAGAAAAGAGTACTGCAGGACCATCGACCAGATTGTGCTGTTTCTCGAGGGAAGGCACCGTGATGTCCTCAATTCCCTCGTCGCCGAGATGAATGAGGCGTCTGCGCGGATGGACTTCGAACGCGCGGCGCTGCTCCGAGACCGTGTGGAGGCAGTCGACCTCATCACGAATCGGCACGCTGGCGTTACCGCGTTGAGAGGAGACCAGGACATCCTTGCCGTGGCGCAGGACGAGGATTCCGCCCTGGTCGAGGTCTTCTCCGTGCGCGACGGAAGGGTCATGGGAAGACAGGATTTCCCTGTCGAGGGCACCGGCATCCTGAACCCGCCGGAGGTCCTACGCAGTTTCGTGCTGCAGTACTACATGGGAGTAGCGAAGATCCCCCCCTCCATTCTTCTGCAGCATCCAGTAGCCGATGCCAGCCTTGTCCGGAGTCTGTTGTCCGAACACAGGGGCGAAAAGGTTCAACTTGTTGTGCCACGGCGGGGCGTACGCAAACAGTTGATGAACAACGTCGCGAACAGCGTCGCACGCCAACTTGTGCTGCTTCAGGTTACTACCGGTCGCGGGCTCCAACTCAGGGACGCCGGATTGAAGCAACTGAAGGACGTTCTACGGCTTCCATCGATACCTCATCGCATCGAGGGGTTCGACATCTCCACAACGCAAGGGCACGAGGCTGTTGCGAGCATGGTAGTGTTCGAGGACGGCGTGCCGATACCGTCGGACTACAGGCGTTTCCGCATACGTACCGTCAGCGGGCAGGATGACTACTCGATGATGCGAGAGGTTCTCGAAAGACGTTTTCGAAGGCTTGAACGGCCGGGAAATCGCGTCGGCAGCTCGAGGACCTCGGGCAAGTGGGGCGCAGGCCCTTCGCTGATACTCGTCGACGGTGGGCGCGGCCAACTGAGCGCCGCCGTGGAGGCCCGGGGCCAGTGCCACGCCGACGGCATACCCGTCATAGGCCTGGCCAAAGAGCATGAGTACGTCTACTCCGAGTCGGGGCCCGACCCTGTGAATCTTGCGAAGGACTCTCCGGGCCTCCGCATCCTGCAGGCTGTCAGAGATGAGGCGCACCGCTTTGCCGTGACATACCACAGGAATCTACGCGACTCCACGGCAATGGTCTCAGTGCTCGATGGCGTCCCCGGCATCGGCCCAGTGAGAAGAAGGAGGCTGCTGCGCGCCTTCGAGACTATGGACGCTATTCGTCAGGCTACGGCCGAAGAGCTCGTTGAGAAAGCTGGCATTCCGCCTTCTGTGGCCCGGCTGCTCAGGGAGCAGCTAGGAGCCGACGAAGCGTGAGCGCGTTGTCTACGGCGTACGCGTTCACGTCGTTGTTGAAGTACGCGTACACGGCGCGTACTCCCTGGCCAAGGACTCTGATGTCCGCTGCCCAGCGCTCCAGTATCTCAAGCTCATAGCTGCTCGAATAGAGGCGGACAGCCCCGTGAAAGCGGACGTAGATGAAGTCGGTTGTTGCGATTGGCGAAGACCGGAAACCGGGCATATCTACGAGGCACACAGCAACGCCATAGCATCGCAGCATGGCGTAGATGTCCTCGTTGCGCCAGGAGATGTCGCGAAACTCGATGACGTTCCGAGGACTGTCGGGTAGGAGTCGAAGGAACGATTCAAGGCGGGTGTCGTCGCGGCCCATGCCTGGTGGCAATTGCCACAGAACAGGGCCCAGCTTGCTGCCCAGTGCGGACAGGCGCTCCCCGAACTGGTGTACCGCGGGCCCGACATCATTGAGCCGGCGAATGTGTGTGATATACCGACTTCCCTTGACCGCGAACACGAAGTCACGGCCCGTTGCCTCAGACCAGCGTGTGACTGTCGCCTCAGCCGGCAGGCGGTAGAACGTGTTGTTCAGCTCGACGGTGTCGAAAACCCCGCTGTAGAAGGCAAGCCAGCGGGCTTTCGCCAGTCCTGCCGGATAGAGACGGCCTCGCCAGTCGTCGTAGTGCCAGCCGCTGCAACCCACGCGTACCTGCGCGCCTGCCATTGTCGCCATCACTTTTCGACTTGTGTGTGCGTCACCAGTGCTGTATACTACCTCAGCTGAGAAATCTCCTGGTGACTAGAGCGGAGTGGACCCACCCGTTCCCATACCGAACACGGTAGTGAAACGCTCCAGCGCAGACGATACTTAAGGGGCAACTCTTTGGGAAAATATGCCGTTGCCAGGGGGTTTCTCTTCTTTTTTTTCACTCGCCGACACCTCCCATAACCGACATCACATTCTTTTCCCTAGTCGTAAGTATCTCGAATCAGCACATTTCGTTCGCGTCCCTCGCGGACAGCCACCACCAAGTTCGCACCGTCGCAATCTCCGACTACGTCAGCGCCGTCTACGGTGGGCTGTAGCAAGACTAGCAGATACTCTCCCCTTCGGGCCCCAGGTGGCGCTACAATTGATGCTGACCAGCCAATCGCGGAGAGGAGGACAGCAGTGCATCTGGAAGAAGAGATAGCCGAACTTGTGCGTTCGCAGGCGGGGCCCGGCGGCCGGCGTCTGCACATTGCGACCGCTGAGTCTGCGACCGCCGGCCGCATCGCAGGCGCTTTGACGAACGTAGCCGGGTCGTCCGAGTATGTCGTGGGGGGAGTAGTCGCGTACAGCAATGAAGCGAAGCACCAGCTTCTCGGCGTGCAAACAGCGACCATCAGCAAGCACGGCGCTGTGAGCAAGGAAGTCGCGTGCGAAATGGCCAAGGGCGGACGCATCGCACTGAACGCGGACCTGTGCGTCGCCGACACGGGCATCGCCGGCCCGGGTGGCGGCACAGAGGCCAAGCCTGTCGGCCTGTTCTTTCTAGCCCTTGCGTCGCCGGGAGCGTGCGAGGTGAAGACGTTTCTCTTCGAGGGTGACCGGGAGGCCAACAGGGACGCCGCCGTACGGGCCGCCCTGACGATGCTCAGAGACCATCTGTTACAATTCGAATCTCAGTAGGGAGCACATTAGCATGACATCGTTTGACATCTCCTCGATCCGACAGCAAGCCAAGGATGATTTCATATCCACGTGGCTGTCTACAGCATCTCTGGTGCCCAGCGGCACCACGGTGACCCTGCCCGAACGAGGCAGGCCACACCCCCTCCGGGAGCTCATGCAACGCTCACGGGAGATACTGCTTGCCAGAGGGTTCGATGAGGCTGAGAATCGGACCATCTTGCCTGAGTCTGATGTAAGCAAGCAGTACGGTCCTGAAGCGCTCGTAATCCTTGACAGGGCATTCTACCTCGCCGAATTGCCACGGCCGGAGATTGGGGTGAGCGCCCAACGCATCCAGCAGGTCGAGAAGATAGCCGGCCGTGCGGTCGACCTCGAGCAGTTGCAGGCAATATTGAGATGCTACAAGCGCGGCGACATCGAAGCTGATGACCTCATCGAGATGATGATGACAGGCCTCGCAATCACCGACGAGCAGGCAACCGAAGTCATCCACAAGGTCTTTCCCGAGCTATACAACCTGAAGCCGGTTCCGACCGACAAGACCCTGCGCAGCCACATGTCGGCGACGTGGTTTCACACGCTCGCGGCCATGCAGGATAGGGCGACATATCCGCTGGCGCTGTTCGCTGTTGGCCCGCGGTACCGTAATGAACAGCGAGAGGATGCCCACCACCTGCGAGTGCATCACTCTGCGTCGATGGTTGTCATGGACCCTGAAATGTCGCTGGAGGCAGGGCGTGCGATAGCCTCGGACGTACTGCGCGACTATGGCTTCGAGGACGTGCGCTACGAGACCAAGTCGGCCACATCGAAGTACTACACGCCAGGACACGAGGAAGAGGTGTTCGTGAAATATCGCGGCGAGTGGTTGGAGCTGGCCGATATCGGCATGTACTCACCCATTGCGCTCGCGAACTTCGATATCCGCTATCCCGTGTTCAACGCGGGTTTCGGTATCGAACGGATGGCGATGATTCTGAGTGAGGCGGAGGACATCCGGAAGCTTGTCTTTCCACAATTCTCCGTTGCGGATTTCACCGACGAAGACATCGCGAAGGCCCTCTCGTACATCTCGTCTCCGAAGACCGAGCGCGGGCTGAAGATTGCCAGGGCGGTCGAGGGAAGCGCCCTGAAACACAAGGATGAGCTGGCGCCCTGCGAGTTCATCGCGTTCAAAGACAGCAAAATTGAGGTCAAGCTGGTCGAACATGAGGACGGCAAGAAGCTCGTGGGGCCGGCCGGATTCAACGAGATATGCGTCGGCGACGGCACCATCTACAGCGACCTGAAGCCCTCGGGCGTGTATACCAACATCAACTACATGCGAGCCGTCGCGATGGCTGCGGCAGCCATGGCCGAGGATGCGACAGAGCCGGGACAACTCCAGGTGAAGATGATCAGGCACCTCTCGGACCTCAACCTCGACCTTCCCGATGCAGTGAGGCAGCACATAGAGCGACAGCAGAAGAAGATTGGAGTCGGCGGCGCGGTTTTCGTCACTATAGAAGTGAGGCCAGCAGAATAGAGACGCAGCTGCAATGCAACATTCAGATGATCTCGATAAACTGACCAGCCTCGAGCGGCCGCACAGAGGCATGATCAACATCATGCCTCTGCAGACCGGCAGCATACTGACCGCTGCTGCCCGCCGCGCCCTCGTGGAGTTCGGTGACGGCTATTCCATCTGCGATTTCTGCCAGGGCCGCCTCGTGGGGATTGCCAATCCCCCTGTCAACAAGTTCGTCGAACGCATGTTGCCCGAGTTCCTGGGTTGCGACCACGCCGTGCTCACGTACGGCGCGCGTGATGGGATATTCATGGTCCTTCATGCAATGACCAAGCCGGGTGATGTGGTCGTTGTTGATGCGAACCGGCACTACAGCACGGCGGTAGCGGCCGAGCGCGCAGGAGCGGAGCTTGCAGAGGCGCCACGCTCTGGCCACCCCGAGTACATGGTGGACGTTGAGGCCTACGCAGAGTTGATTCGACAGCGGAAGCCGGCACTTGTCCTCCTGACCTATCCTGACGGCAAGTACGGAAACCTTGCGGATGCGGCCCGGGTCGGCGAGATTGCCGAGGCAGCAGGCGTTCCCTACCTCATCAACGGCGCCTATGCTGTCGGTCGTATGCCTGTCCGGATGGACGCGCTCCATGCCGACTTCCTCGTGGGGAGCGGCCACAAGAGCATGGCGTCCGCAGGCCCGTCGGGAGTCCTGGGCCTGAAGCACAAATGGCGTGACGTGGTGCTGCGACTGTCCACAGAAAGCAAGAAGAAAGAGGTTGAGTGTCTTGGCTGCACGCTGCGGGGAGTCCCTCTCGCCACTCTCATGGCCTCTTTTCCTGAGGTGGTTGCCCGCGTTCAGCGATGGGATGAGCAGGTTGCGAAGGCGCAACGGTTCTCGGCAGCCATGGAGCAGCTGGGTTTCTCGCAGCTGGGCGAAAAGCCGCACCGACACGACCTCATGGCGTTTGAGACTCCCGTCTTCTACGAGATATCGCAGCGCGTCCGCGAGCGCGGCTACTTCCTCTACAAGGAACTGAAGGACCGCGGCATCTGGGGCGTGCAGCCCGGTCAGACAAAGACGTTGAAACTCTCGACGTTCGCCGCGACGAACGAGGAACTGGACGCCGTCCTGACTGCGTTCCGCGACATCGCCGACAAGTACCGCTAGCTTCCCACCACCCACTCCGGGTCGGTGGCCATTATCGGATGGGCGAGCCATCCGTTCCGTAGTGTCTCCGCCTTGAGCCTCTCCAGGCGTTCCCTGTATTCGACGCACTGGATGTCACCAATGGTCATCAGCACGGCATCTTCCTGATTGTCGGAGTAGTAGCGCGGCCGCCTGCCGGCGACGCAGAAGCCGTGCCGGAGATACATCGTCTGCGCACTCTTGTTCTGCTCCCTGACTTCAAGCGTGACTACCCGTACATGCAGCCTCAAGGCCATGTCGATGACAGAGACGAGGAGCCCCTGGCCGATGCCTTGCCTCCGCCATGGCTGGCGCACTGCGATTGCGATGATGTGCGCTTCGTCCAGCATCACCCAGAAACCGGCGAATCCGATCAGGAAATCATCTGACTTGTGGGCCACCGGGAACCCTTCGAGATACCGTCGACCCAGCAGGCGCCTGTACCATGGCTGTTGGGGCTTCTGCGTCTCTCGGGGCGAAGGGACGCAGCCAACGATGTAATGGGCCATGGGATTGCTCAACTCCCGTATGTAGCTCGAGTACGGGCGGAACAGCGATTCTGCGGGGAAGGCCTCGTGGTCGATGGCGTATATCTGCGGGATATCTGCCTCCGTCATCGACCGGAAGAGACAGCTTGCGGTCGTCATCCTGCGCGATTGTAGCATGTCATCTGCCGCCTTCTATTGCGCCATACGGGGCCTGCTGAGATAATTGGAGCACTGTGGAACACTCGGCACGATTGGACGTAGCTCTCGCACCCAACAAGCCATCCCGGCTGCTACTGCAGAACCCCGTCATGCCAGCCTCAGGGACCTTCGGCTACGGGACCGAGTATGGCGACCTCGTGGACATCCGACGCCTTGGAGCTGTCGTGACAAAAGGCGTCACCCTGCTTCCCTGGGAGGGTAATCCTCAACCGCGTATCTGGGAGACAGCAGCAGGCGTCCTCAATTCCGTGGGTCTGGAGAACATCGGCGTGGAGGCTGTCGTGCGTGACAAAGCCCCTCTCTGGGCCACATGGGATGTACCCGTGATTGTGAATGTCGCGGGTCACTCGATTGAGGAGTACGCCGAGGTTGCCAACATGCTCGACATGGTGGACGGCGTGGCCGGATTGGAGGTCAACATCAGTTGCCCCAACGTCGCCCATGGCGGCCTGGAGTTCGGCACGACTCCTGAGACGGCCTCCCGGGTTACGGCTGCAGTACGGAGCGCGACCGCGTTACCGCTCGTGGTGAAGCTCAGCCCGAATGTAAGTGACGTCGTCTCCATCGCATTGGCCGTCGTTGCTGCGGGGGCTGACGCGGTGTGCCTCATCAACACCCTGCGTGGCATGGCCATCGACGTTGACACGGGCAGGTCACGGTTGGGGACGCCCTCCGGCGGTCTTTCCGGGCCGGCCATCAAGCCAGTTGCACTGCACATGGTCCACTCGGTTGCTCACGCCGTCGACGTTCCGGTAGTGGGCTGCGGTGGAATCTCGACTGCGGAGGACGCCGTCGAGTTCATCATGGCCGGTGCTACCGCCGTGCAGGTCGGTACTGCCACCTTCACTGATGCCAGCTCAATGCTCGATATTATCGACGGAATCGCTGCCTTCATGGAGCAGCACGACCTGACTTCGCTGGACGAGTTGAGAAGGGTGGTGTAGGCCGCCACACGCGCGATACCGGGGCCCCCCCCAGTAGAGTCAACAGCAGTGGATGCGCAGCACATCCTCGCCGCGCACCCACTCGGGGTCATACCCTTGGATTATCCCTTCTTAGGCGGCTCTTGCCGTTCGAGAAAGGGTTTCACGAGGTCGATGGGGATCGGGAACAGGATAGTGTTGGTCTTTTCGGTGGCAATCGCGGTCAAGGCCTGAAGGTATCTCAGCTGGAGAGCCACAGGTTGTCCTTCCATGAGCCTGGCAGCATCCGCAAGTTTGGCGGCCGCTTGAAACTCGCCCTCCGCGTGTACGACCTTCGCCCTGCGGTCTCGCTCAGCCTCAGCCTGTGCCGCCATTGAGCGCTGCATTGACTCGGCAAGCTGGACGTCCTTCACCTCAACCAGGCTGACCTTCACACCCCAGGGATTCGTTCCCTCATCGACGATTGTCTGAACACGTTCGTTCAGTCGCTCCCTGTGAGACAGCACTTCGTCAAGTTCTGACTGGCCGACGACACTTCGCAGCGTTGTCTGTGCGAGCAGATATGTGGCCTTGACATAATCCAACACCTTCAGGATTGCATCAGCCGGCTCCACAACGCGGAAGTAGATGACTGCATCTACGGAGACAGTCACGTTGTCCAGCGTGATGCACTCCTGTTGCGGAACGTCCATGGTCACCACACGCAGATCTACTTTCCGCGCCCGTTCGACGAACGGGATGATGAGCACGAGCCCCGGCCCCCGCAGCCCAACGAATCGCCCTAGCCTGAAAATGCCTGCCCGCTCGTACTCCTGGACGATCTTGATGGCTGAAGAGAGCACCATCAGGACGACGAGCGCAACGAATACGTAGAGTATCCACCCGAGGTCAATCATCACTTTCCTCCTTTATCAGCACAGTGAGTCTGAGTCCATCGATACCTGTCACGACTACTTTCGTTCCCGGCTCCAGGCGCTGGCCCTTGGCGAGCGCATGCCAGAGTTCTCCGCGTACCTGCACGCTGCCCTCCGGGTCCAGGCGCGTGCTAACCGTTCCGGTCAGACCGAGGATGTCGTCCCTTCCGGCCACCGGCCGCCGTCTCTGGCTGCGAACCACTGCCACCACTGACACAACAATGAAGACGGCGGTCAGCCCTGCCAGCAGGACCGCCGGCCCGGTGACATTCCAATCCGCTATAAGTAGCACTGGCATGGCCTCCTCATGATTTGGGGCGCTTGCGGACGCGCAACAGCATGCGGTCCACACTTAGAACGGTGACCTCTTCGCCGGCTGCCACGTGCTCGCCTTCCGTCACCGCACTCCACAGCTCGCCCTCGGCGAGTACCGTGCCCCTGGGGGACAGAGGCGTCCTGGCAATCGCCCGCCCTCCAAGCATACCTTCAGTGCCGGTGGCTTTGGGCCGTCGCTGCCCACGGATAACTGCGCCAAGGACAAATACGCCAAATGCCGCTGCTCCCGCGGCGACGACCGCTATCAAGCGCGCGTCGACTGCGACGCCCGGAGTCCGACTGAACAGTATTATCGAACCGAGCACCAGGGCGGCTACTCCGCCTGCGGTGAGCACGCCAAACGAGGTTGTGAAGTACTCCGCCACGAAGAGCACCATGGCGAGAAGCATGAGGGCCATGCCGCCCCAGTATGCGTCAAGCACCCCGAGCGAATAGAACGCGAGAATCAGGCAGATGCCACCCGCCACGCCTGGCACGATGAGGCCGGGGCTCGATATCTCCGTGATGAGTCCTATTGTCGCCAGCGTGAAGAGGATATAGGCCACGTTGGGGTCCGTCACCGTGTGCAGGAACCTCTCGAACGGGGTCATCTCGGCTATCTCGGGTGTCGCCGCGGCAGTGTCGAGAACAACCGTCCTCCCGTCTGCCAGCACAATCTCCCA
>CAZQML010000187.1:0-4085 GCA_964594245.1 uncultured Dehalococcoidales bacterium
CACTGAGGTGCAGCGACAAGATGGATTGAGCTGGCCCATGCAGCATTTCGAGGGTGATCATGATTGGCCATCTTCTATTAAGTTGGAAAGCTCTGAGAGCTTCTCCGTCACTCATAAGATAGGTGTTCCTGACGATTCACAGATTGTGGGCAAGACGATTCTTCTCGACTTGACGTACAAGATTTCCTATCCAAGATTCGCTGGCGTTGATCAATACGACGTAGCTTGGGCGGATGTGCGCAAGGAAATAGCTGTGACAATTGGAGACGAGCTCTCCCCTGACGAAATGGCTTGGCGAGAGCGGCAGTCCCGTTGGCGACCTTACTCTACCATCGCCATAGTCTTGTTGGGCTCATGCTGTTTGTGGTGCGTTCTCACTAAGGTGTGGCCCATCCGTTAGGACAGGACAGGGGCAAGACCAGGGTGGGGCTCTACCGTCACAAAGCTGCCCTCAGGATACGTCGCTCTCGCCTAGAGGTCAATGACCTTGCCCCCTGGTTCATGCCGGTGCTGATTGGAGTCTCACGGCGGTCGCGCGAAATCCATGGCACTGTCTCTTGGGAAGTGGATACCCTGCGTAGAGTCCAGACAAGCCGTCGTCAGGAGGCCGCCTCACCAGGCAAGAGGGTCAAACGGGGTTGAACTTTCAGCTTGTATGCATAGGTGCGCTCGTCATCACACATACATGCAAACCCTAACCCTTCTAACCCTCACCTGGTGAACACCCACGGTGAACGCGCGGACAGACGCGCGACCCTCGAATGCCGTCGCACAAGACCTGAGGGTTGAAGGTGACCATCAACCAACTGAACCAAGCACTTTTCGGCAGGTGCCGGTTGCCTGTAGCCGAATGCAAGTGGGCTTTGGATAGTAGTGGCCAGAAAGTGCCCAGTGTGCTTGGCAGGTTGACCTTGGTGCTTCCCAACAGCACCCACATCCCCTCATGACAATCAACTCCACCAGCGTTCGACTCTATGCGGACTCTTCCTGATTGCGTTTCGGAGGACGCGACTGGTTCTACGTCATATCCGCCATGCGTCCTGCGCGAGGTACGCTGACGGATCATAACGGGGGTTCCCTCTGCGGCCGAGTTCTTCTATCGCCATCTCCCGATTCTGTTTCCAATCCAGGTATTCTTCCCGGGATTGGACGTTCCCATACTGGAAACTCAACCTGACCTTCTCAACCTGCGACTCCTTGTGAAGAATATTGCCGGCAATCGGGGTCTTGAGCTGGCTCAGCTTGCGGACCGCCTCGCTGCATCTGGACATGTCGAACTGGAGGCTGCCCGCAGCTTCTGAGTACAAGACAAGTTCCCAGGCGAACAGGTCCAGCAGGAGATCGGAGTAGTCGCCAAGCAGTTTCGGCAGCACTGCCGGCGGAACGAGCTTCCTGATCAGGTCAGGAGGAGACAACAGTTCATCCCCATACATAAGCAGTGCTCCCAACGAGCCGGGTACCGAGAGAGGCGCCGGCCCTACGTTGAACACCCAATCGACAACCGACTCCGCCGTCCTCCTATCAGCTATCTCACAAAGAGCCCACACGACTGGAATCCCATACAGAAGATGGTTCTCTCTCTTGAGAAAGCCGACAATCGGCTCAACGCCGGCCCTCCCTATGTTCGTAAGCGCCTCCGCGACCACCAGCGCCACAGTCTCGTAATGCTCCCAGTCCACCCGGTCGTTCAGCGCGGCTCCAGGAGAGACCACGCACAGGCCAAGAGGCTCGACGGCCCTCGCATCCCCTATCTCACCGAGAGCCTGCGCCGCCTGTGCCACAACGCCTGCACTCTCAGCCTTTCTCAGGTCTTCTATCAGCCCCTTGAAGTCCCCTCTTGAAGGCCTCCATCCCAGGCGCCTCAACAGGTTGCCGAGCAAGCCTCTGTTGCCTGCCTGGTCCAGCTGTCGGTTTCCGAAGGCAGGCAGGCAGGAGAACAGATAGACCACCCCCTTTCCCAGACATCGCTTAGCCCCAAGAGCCGCGCCCTCGCTTTGGAGCAGCACTTCTGCCTCGCTGGAAACCGCTATCGTGCCGCTCTTACTTCCAAACACATCGCCAAAGGCAAGCGAGCCTATCCCCTTGAGTAGCGAGGGGTCGCCGTGAAGGCTGTCCCCGGTCACAAGCTTCTCACCCATCGTGCCGGGGGCAACTGAGAGCCCGTACGGTTCCAGCAGTTCGTTCAGTCGCTCCGGCTTCCGACCCTCCAGGGTCATCACAAGAAGAGTGCCGCCATGGCCCTCCACATATGTCCGCACCATCTCGACTTCAGAAACCTCCCACGGCTTGCTCGGTGAGATGAGCACGAAAACATCGTTCTCAGCCAGAGCCTCCAAAGACAGCGGCTTCTTCTTCAGGACGGTCACCTGACACCGCTCAGACAGGAGACGAACAAGCTTGTCATACAAGTTGTTGTCTTCACCGTGAAGTTGGTCCAGCAGCAACCTGGGCCTTTGCCTTGCAGCTGGGGACTGCTCATCCCTTCCGTAGTCCGCTGTGAACATTCCCATTCCCACACCTCCTGACACTCAGCCGGCCTGACTCTGCCTGACACCATTGTACATCCCGACCACCCGTCGCACCCGATGCGGTCTCTTCATGCCACTGTAAGAGCACGCAATCGCATACAACGCCCGCTTGAGGCAAGCACTCGCGTACATACGCAGACAGGGTAAGCATCCGGCACTTGCTTCGTTTTCACTCCGCCCATTCTGACCCGCTGGCGAACAGGGTGAGCAGAGAACGCAGAAAGAGCACTATGGCTGCCGTCGAAACCAGTTGTCTTCCTGATGAGCAATAGCCGAGAGAAAGGTGCTTCCACATGAGTCCAAGACAAGGCTGGCAGAGGTTCGAAAGGGAGGCTGCGAAAAAGCAAGGGGGGAAACGCGTCGGGTTCAGCGAACACTATGCTTGTCTTCTCCCCCCCTTGGGTCCAGGCCGCGACCGTCTTCTCCACAACCTCCTACCGAGCGCTTGTCGTCAAGCATCTCCACAAAGGCAATGGCGCCCAGCGGACGACAAGAGGCCTCTGCGCAGGTCGCACCATCGCCGGCCTCGAAGGCGCAGACCTCATCGACACCCCCCACACCGCCAAGGCTCTGCAGTACCGCAAGCGCGAGGGGGAGCAGGTGGCACGTGGTGTCACCTTGCGCGGCGAAACTAGTATGCTATCCTCGGGACTACGTTTGAGGATGTCAATCATGTCCTCCAGTGAAAGCATTCCCGGAGATGCCGTCGTCGAGGTACTTCCGCTCCGGGGTCTTGACCGCGAGCCGCCCCGGTCGTTCAACATGTGTGCCCGGGGACCATGTCGGAATATGGAAAGATGTATGATGATGCGCAGGAGGTTCGCGCTAGATCACATGCGTAGTGCTCAGTCTAGCTACCTCTGTCAGTAGGAATAATTGGGGGTGTCAAATGCGGAACGAGGAAAGAGCTCCGGAAGAAACGCAGCTTGCAAAGATCGATGAAATGAATCTGGACGACACGCAATTGGCCGAACAACTATACAACAGCGCGGGACTGAACCCGGTGGTTGACGCAGGGCTGAAGGACTACGACAAGCGTCTTCAAACGGAAGACAAGATGATTACTAAGGTATTTGGCCCACGGGGGACTGACATCAAGGGCTATGGCGAGGCTGTAGCCAAGAGAGTTGCCATAGCAGTCTATGCCCTTCTAAACAAGCAGTACGGTGGGCAGATGGGAGACCTCAGGTCGTACATGCTGTCACTGGAAGACGAACGCAACCGGGCAAACACCAAGTATGACGAACTGATGGGCCGGGTTGTTGGGATACTGGGCGAGGAATACAAGGACCTGAGGACTGATTCGAACACGTTCATGGAGGAACTGACGACAGTACTGGGTGAAGACGCCAAGCAGTCACGGATCGACCAGGCGGCGCTCGCCGAGAGACTGGCTGACATCGATGGTTTGAGAGCAGAGGTCAAGACTCTGACGCAGGACAAGGAACGACTAGGGGAACGAATAGCTGAGCTGGATTCGAAGATAGGTGGCCTGGAATCCGAGAAGGCGACGCTTGCCGCTGAGCTCGTGCGCGTGAACGAAGTCCACAAGGGACT
>CAZQML010000188.1:0-5613 GCA_964594245.1 uncultured Dehalococcoidales bacterium
AGTAGAGTTCTATGCTGCGGGGCTTGTAGCCGCTCTGGCGAAGGTAGGCTATGAAGTACTTGGCCGTCTCAGTGGAGATGGGGCGGGAACCGAGCCAGTCGGAGAAGGTCCGAAGGCACTGCTGGTACTTGAGGAACGTGAGGGGAGCGAGATCCTTTAGCGCGAGCTCGGTGATGTAGTCGTGTAGTGCCGCGACGTTGCTACCGACCGCCGCGGCCGGCGCGTTTTCGTCGGGCAAAATGACAGATGAGTCTAGCAGGGAAGTAGGGTGTGCGTCTGTCGGCGAAGTGCCGACAGTAGGTGTGGCATTTGTCCTACACGCCCGCGCCTGGCGGGCGGGAAGATTCTGGGATTTCGTGGTCCGGCTGGGCTAGAAAGACCTATAACTCGGCTTACAGGTCTACCAGCCCCCCCTTCCACGAACGATTGAGGGTCTCTCGACCTTCTAAGTTCTGCATATAGGCTGACTCTATCCCGACACCTCGTGGGGGTACAGGGGCGGAGATGGAGGGGGATTGAGACCAGCCGCCACCGGCGGGTGCCGAGAGGGGTAGCTTGGTCAGGGAAATGCGGCACGGCAATCCTTGCGATTCCTGCGATCTGTTAGGTGGTGGCTTGACGTCTGGCGTCGTGTAGAGAGATAGGCATGGCATCCCCCGAAGTCGGAATACGCGGAGGGGGCAGAGGGCATCAGATGGCGCCGATGCGCGACGGCATGCTGGCTATCCTGCCACTGCGCAGAGCAGCAAGGTTCTTGAGAACAAGGATAGCCCCCTTTCACCGCATAGGACACGGACCTCGTCCTCCAAGCGTTGACATGCTAGTGGCGGTGAGATAACGTTCCTTGGTCGCAGTCAGGAGGTGAGGAAGATGCCCGAAGAGACAGCCCCGAGTGCGCAGTTCGACCTGTACGCTGACCAATTCGTCGTAAGCACCACGCCTTTCGGCGCGAATCTCAGTTTCGGTGTGCGAGAGGCGCACCCTACGACGGCCAGAGCCCCGCAGACCACAATGCACGGAACGATTCGGATGAGCGTCGAACATCTCAAGATCATGGTCTACATGATCCGAAGGCAAGTCATGAAGGCGGAGCACGATGCGGGAGTGAAAGCCGAGGTCGCGCCTCAAATACTGAATCAGCTGGACATACATCCAGAGGATTGGGACGGATTCTGGCAGAGCAAGGAATTCAATCTGTAGCCACGTCAGGCTCACCAGGGAGGGTACGACCGTGAAATTCAACAACGAAACCGGACGTGGCAGTTTCTTCTCGACGCCGGGTATTGACTTCACGCCGGTGAGCAGCCCTGTCGTGCCAAGCTCATTCGTTTCGAGTTCGCACGTGGTCGTCACTGTGGCTCCGTCCGTAGCGACTCCCTCCGTACCGATGGTAGGTGCTGTGTCTCTCGTCTCCCTTCCGGCTGGTCTCGACCTCGGCGGCTGGCGACTCAAGTGTCTGCTGCTGGCCTTGTTGGAGACGACTCTGAGAGGCACCATAGCAAGCACTTGGCTTCACGGAGTGAGCGAATATGGGACGGGCGAGACTGAGGAGGAGGCGGTTGGCGACCTAATAGATTCGCTCGGGGAGTACCTCCAATCATTGGAGGAGCGCGAGACTCGACTAGCAGATGTCGCGCTTGAAGAACTCAACCACCTGCGGACTCTCATCGAGCCCGCTCGCTGATGCAGGAGTCGGCAAGGGCCAGACTGAGTGGACTACGACGAATTGCGACACACCCTTCTGTCCAAGGCCAAGGCCGAGCCAGACAACCGGAACCACGTCTTCTACTACGTGACGCTTGAAGGACGTGAACACAAAGTCACGAAACTCTCACACGCAGCCTCGGGCCAGGTTGACCCCGATCTACTCAGCAAGATCGCTCGACAGATGTGGCTGACCAACAAGGAACTGCGCGCCTTCGTGGACTGCGAGCTATCCCGAGACGGCTGGCTGGCTCTTGGACGCAGCCGAGGTCGTCTCTAGGAGCCTATCGGCACAAGCGCACTGACTGTGCGGCTGCAGAGCGCAGGCCAGCGTTGGTGCGTCACTTCACAAAGGCAAGGGGTGCGCGTCCAGTTCAACTGCAATCCGTGGCTAAGCTGCTCTCGTGTTACAGAGCCGAGGGGGACCGTTTCTCCAACAGCTTCCTAGGGGGAGGGGCGGCAGTTCAGGCGGGCCTTGAGGATGTGGAGGAAGTCGGTCAGGAGGTCGTGGCCAGTCGTCTGTGAGGAAGGCCCGCAGCTCGGGTGGGAGCGGGATATCGTCGAGGGATGGGTCGGATGTTTCCGGGAGATAGACCAGAGCGCGGAGCATCTGCACCCGGGGGACTCCCAGGGAGTCGGCCAGAGCCCGAAAGACGTGTCTGCCCGGTAGTGTTCTGCCTGTTTCGATGTGGGAGAGGTAGGCGCTGCTGACGCCTATCCTGAGAGCCAGGTCACTCTGTGACGTGAGAGGCCGGAGGGCCTCATGAGGTCTGCCAGCCCCCGCAGCAAAGCCCTAGCGGCGAAACGCCACCGAGGCATAGCCCACAACGCGCGAGTAGTCCCCGGTTGTGTCGCCACTGGTGGCGTACTTGAGCAGTTCAGTCCTCGTAGCCCCGAGCTTCCGGGCCGCGTGCATGACGGCAGCCACCGGCCCGTAGCCACACATGGTGCATGACTCCGCACGAAGCCGCCGGTACATCTCGTCGCTATCGAGACTCTCCATAGTCGCTATGACATCGGCATCCTTCTGAGCAGCAGCTTCGGGCGGCTCGTAGTGCGTCAGGTCGGTGCTCGCTATGAGGACGACGTTCCCCGTAACCTTCGACAGGGCCTCACCGACTTCACTCGCCGTGTCTGCGTCCTGCGCGAGCATCGCGACCGGCACAATCTGTACGGCGTCTCCGTACAGATGCTGCAGCCAGGGTATCTGCAACTCGATGCTGTGCTCGTAGATGTGGGCGGACTCATCCTCATGGACGATTCCGCCGAGCAGACTCTTCGCCATGTCCTGATTCACCTGCGCGTCCCCAAGCGGCGTGCTCCAGGCCCCCGACGACCACACCGAGACCGCCGTCCCGTAGCCCGTGTGATTCGGCCCCACGATAACAGCCGTATCAACGCGCCCGTCCCTCGCAAGCGCGCTGTAGGCATGAGCCGCAACCGGTCCGGACGCCATGTATCCTGCATGCGGGGCAACAAGGGCCACTATCTCTCTCGGGCCCGATTCGTTCACCTCCGGGACATCTCCCGGGCCAAGCCTGTGCCGGTAGCTCCACTCTATCTGCCCGACAACGCCGTCCCGGGTCGAGGCGTAGAACGTGCCGGCTACGGCAGGTTTCCTCACATTCATCACGCTACCTCTGGGGCAGACGCGTCTTCTTCCACGATGTCTTCCGCGCTGTCTTCCGCGCCTTCCTCCACGCTGTCCACCACGCTGCCTTCCACGCTGTCTTCCGTTCCATCGTCTCCACCAGTGGCTTTGTGCGCCTCGTCCCGCAACCAGCGATGAAGCTCATCCAGTGCCGGTGGAACCACGCTGAACACTTCCACGTCCTGTGGAAACTGCAGACCATGCCCCTCTCTCACGAACAACACTCCCACCTCATCATGTCCCAGAGTGGAGTCAATCACTCCCATCGCGTGCTCGTTCCGCTTCTTCCGCGCCTGGGAGTAGAGATCGCTCACCAGCTCCGCCACTTTTCTGCTCGAGAAGCCGAGCATCATGAACCTCTCCCAGTCGCTCAACTCGGCCACAAGGTCCTGTTCCTCCATCGCCTCAAGGACCGCACCGGCGGCGCAGCGGGCACTGGCTATCCCATGGCTCGACGGGTTCAGCTTCTCAATGAAGGAGAGTCCTTCCTCGCCCGATTGGTGCACCGACTCGTGATACACGTGCCTCGCAGTGCCTATCTTCGCCTCGATGTTCACGAGCTGCTCTCCCACCTGGCGCCAGTAGCGCTCGCATCTTTCCCGGTATTCCGCCGGCGCGCTCTCGTGCGAGTACACGAGGAACACAACAAGCAGCTTCCTCAGACCGCTGAAGCTCTCAGCCGGTGGTCTCTCGACTCGAGCCAGTGGCTCGCTCACGATTCGCTTTCTTCCTTCTTGCGCCCTTCTTCTTCCTGCCCCCATGATTGCATCGAGAGTTTGATGCGCTCCGCCAGCCGGGGGTCTGACTTGAGCCGCTCGGCGAACACGGGGCAGCACTGCACCATCATGTTCTGTCCCATTGAAGCCACGCTCTCAAGCACTTTCTCAATCTCAGGATTCCCCTGCTCGCCCAGCACGCCACCCTGCAGCATCATCTTGAACTGCGTAATCTCATTTGTGCCTATCTGCATGGGCATCACGCAGTTCTTGTACCAGGGGCACTGTCGGCACTGCACCACAGCGCCGGCCTGTTCAATTATGTCTCCCATGGCGATGTACCTTCCTTGCTCAGCGAAGATTCCGACATTCTGCTTGCCTTCCACCCTGTGGCCATCGACGGAGCTATTCGTCTCACAGGCCTCCGAACCGTCTGTGACGCTCTTCGTAGGCACTCAGCGCCCTGTCGAGTTCAATCTCGTCGAAGTCCGGCCAGAGCACAGGACTGAAGTATAGCTCGGCATATGCCGCCTGCCACAGCATGAAGTTGCTCAGGCGCAACTCGCCGCCGGGCCGCACGACAAGGTCAGGGTCCGGCACTCCGGCAGTGTACAGCGCCCCTGCAATTGTCTGCTCGTCGATTTGACGGCCGGTCTCACGGGCCGAGAGGACTTCCCTGATTGCATCCACGATCTCGGCCCTTCCACCGTAGTTGATTGCGAGTCCGAGCACCAGACGGTCCCGGCCGGATGTCGAGGCGGCGTCCCGGAGAGCCCTCGATAGCTCTGCCGGCAGCCGATCAGGCTGTCCATAGTGCCGGATGCCGACACCCTGCTCATGGAGACCGGGACCCGTGTCCCGCAGCCATTCCAGCAGCAGGTCAAATATCCCTTCGACTTCCTCCTGCGGGCGCTTCCAGTTCTCCGTCGAGAACATGTAGATGGTCATGTATTGCACCCCGCGCGTCATCAGCGCGGCGGCGATTCTCTCCACGTTGGCAATCCCTTCGCGGTGTCCGGCAAGTCTCGGCAGGTCGCGCCGGGTTGCCCAGCGGCCGTTGCCGTCCATTACGAATGCAATATGTCGGGGAAGCTTTGGCGGCTCAGGCCGCCCGGTTTCACGATTAGCCATTGTCACTCGATACTCTCAGGGGCTGCCGTGGATCGGGCCTGTTCCAGTAGACCACAACGCGGAACTGTATTGCATCGAACCTTCATCCCGCAAGGCCTTGTTCCGCATTCACCTTGCCCCGGGAGGCGCCTCAACCGCCGGACAGAGGGTACACCACACGGGTGGTTGTGTCGCAACCGTCCTGACGCTACAATAGCGGCTGTTTCAGACGGGCGGTTAGCTCAGTGGTTAGAGCGCTTGCTTCACACGCAAGAGGTCACTGGTTCAAGTCCAGTACTGCCCACCAGTCCCTTCACGATTCCTTCTGCCATCGGTCACGCCGTGCCTCCCTCGCCCGTCATTTCACCCACCATGTCACGGAAGGGTGACTGCAACTCTTCCAGAGTGCGGCTCCCTCTTCCCCGCACGCAC
>CAZQML010000189.1:0-13156 GCA_964594245.1 uncultured Dehalococcoidales bacterium
GTTCTTAAGCCACTTCTTGTCGTAGTAGATGATTCTCTTGTCGGTCACGCCGAGGAATCCGGTTCCCCTGCCCTTCAGGTCGAACACCGCGCGGATCAACTCATCCGGAAGGCAGACTGCCTCGATCTTCTCAAGCTGGTCTTTCTTGTCAACGTACATGTCACCTGCGTACTCGGGCATTCCACCTCCTTTCCTCGGGCCAGAGTGAATGGTAGTCGGAGCCCCATACGGTGTCAACAGCGCGGGTCTGCTACGAAGGAGGCCCTGGCAGAAGCTGCGAGCGGGGAGTGGACGCTAGGTCGTATGTGCAAGCCACACGGCCGTAGCACCACACCGGGCAGCTGAGACGACGAGGTGATTCACTATTTTGCGCTGGACGTGCCTGTGCTATAACATGAACCACACACAGGGATACCCGCCCGACCTGATATGGACGGCATCTCTGACATGAGTGACCGCGAGATGCTTGGCTCGGGGGTCGGGGGTGGAGTGCTGCGCCGCGGCGTTATTGCCGGTGCGTTTGCTGTTGGCTGTGTTCTTGTGTCGTTGTACTTGCTTAGTCGCTCGAACTACCTCCTCTTTCACAGCATCATCGAGGTCTTCTCAATAGTTATCGCCTGCGGTGTGTTCATGGTTGCGTGGAACACGCGACGCTGGGTGGCAAACGACTACCTGCTGTTTCTGGGTATCGCATATCTTTTCGTTGGCGGCCTTGATTTTCTGCACACTCTCGCCTATGCGGGCATGGGGGTGTTTCCCGGCTTTGGCGCGAACCTGCCGACGCAGTTGTGGATAATCTCCCGCTATGTAGAGAGCGTCTCTCTGCTCGCCGCCCCTCTCTTCCTTGTGCGCCGGATACGGCTCATACCCGCGTTCTCTCTCTACGTGCTCGTCGTGGCCTTCGGCACCATGTCCATCTGGCACTGGGGAGTGTTTCCGGATGCATTCATCGAGGGGCAGGGGCTAACCGCGTTCAAGATTGCGAGCGAGTACATCATCTGCGGCATACTTGCGGGCGCGCTGTTCTTTCTCTACAGGCGGAGGGCTGCGCTTGAACGGAGGGCCTTTCGGATGCTCTCCGCCGCCATCGTTGTGACGATTGCCTCCGAGCTGGCGTTCACCCTCTACACTGACGTATACGGTGTGGCCAACATGGTCGGGCACCTTCTCAAGGTGGTCTCGTTCTACCTCGTGTACCGGGCCGTCATCGCGGCGAATCTCAGCTCGCCGTACGAGTTTCTCTTCCGGAGCATCGAGGAGAGCCGCGTTGAGGCGCAGCATGAGCGAGACCGCGCCCGGAGCTATCTCCATGTCACGGGCAGCGCCATCGTGGTGCTGGACGCCGATGGGCGGGTAGAGCTCGCCAATCGCAGGGCCTGTGAGATTCTCGGCTATCCGGAAGGCGAGGTCCTGCGCAAGCCCTGGTTCGAATCGTTCCTCCCCGCACGCATGCGGAAGGGCGCAAGCGTTGTCTTCGACAGCCTGATGGCTGGAGAGATCGGACTCGTCGAGCAGTTCGAGAACCCGGTGGTAACAAGCAGTGGTGAGGAGCGACTCATCGCCTGGAACAATAGCGTACTGCGTGAAAGCGGCAGTATTGTGGGGGTGCTCAGCTCTGGAGAGGACATAACAGAGCGCAAGAAGGCGGAAGAGGACCTGGAGGACTACCTGCAGCAGCTCGAACAGGCCAATACCCGCCTTCAGGAGATGGACCAGCTCAAGTCCATATTCCTGGCCAGCATGAGCCACGAACTGAGGACGCCGCTGAACGCTATCATTGGCTTCACCGGCATGATTCTGATGGGCATAGCCGGGGAGATAAACGAGGAGCAGCGCAAACAGCTTGGCATGGTGAAGAGCAGCGCCAACCATCTTCTGAGCCTGATCAACGACATCCTCGACATATCCAAGGTGGAGGCGGGCAAGGTTGAGCTCTCGCTTGAGGAATTCAGGCTGGACGATGTGGTGGGGGAGGTGGTGGAGAGCCTGTCACATGTGGCGGTTGAGAAGGGAGTGGAGCTTGTGACGGAACTGCCTGAGGGCATAACAGTGTTCGGCGACAGGAGACGTATCAAGCAGGTCTTGATGAATCTGGTGAGCAATGCCGTCAAGTTCACGAGCGAAGGCAGTGTGCGGATTGCGGCCGTAGTCCTGGAAGACGACAGACTGGAGATCCGTGTCGCCGATACCGGGGCAGGAATAAGAGATGAAGACATGAACAGGCTCTTCCAGCCTTTTCAGCAGGTTGACCCGTCCCTCACGAAGAGTTTGGAGGGGACCGGACTGGGTCTGTACCTTTCACAGAAGCTGGCCTCGCTTCTGAAAGCCGATATCTCAGCGAAGAGCGAGTACGGCAAGGGAAGCGAGTTCACCTTCGTCGTTCCACTGCGACATGAGGAGTGAGACTGAGATGAAGAAGATACTTCTGGTTGAGGACAACGAGACGAATCTCTATCTGATCAGGTTCATGCTTGAGAAGGCGGGGTATGAGACCGTTGAGGCGAAGAATGGTATTGCAGGGGTGGAGCTGGCGATCAGTGAGAAGCCTGACCTGGTGATCATGGACATACAGCTCCCGGACATAGACGGGCTCGAGGCCACGAGGAGGATAAGGGCAAGTAAGTCGGACGGCAGTATTCCCATCGTGGCCCTGACTTCCTACGCCATGACCGGTGACAGGGGGAGAGCTCTCGCGGCCGGTTGCACGGACTACATTGAGAAGCCGATTGATCCTGGGAGCTTCATCGCGGAGATAGAGAAATACCTCTGAGCAGCCCCTGGTTCCAATTGAATCGGGTGGAGGTGGGAAATGAGGATCATGGTCGTCGACGACAAGGAAGAGGAGCGCTACCTGGCGCAGACCTTGCTGCAGGCGAGCGGCTACGAGGTCGAAACGGCTACGAATGGTGTGGAAGCCCTGGAAAGACTACGTGCCGGGGACTTCGACATGATCATCTCCGACATCCTGATGCCGGTCATGGACGGGTTTCGGCTCTGTCAGGAGTGCAAGAGGGATGAGAAGCTAAGAGACATCCCCTTCGTCTTCCACACTGCCACCTATAAGGACGCGGGGGATGAAAACCTTGCCTCGCAGGTGGGGGCGGACAGGTTCGTTCGGAAGCCGTCCGAACCGGAGGATTTCCTGAGAACCGTCGCGGGTCTGTTCCGGGATGTGGCGGAGGGCAAGACAGGCCCGGGGCAGGGCGTTGTGAGAGATGAGAAGGAGGTCCTGGAGCTCTACAACGAGCGTCTGGTGGTGCAGTTGGAGACGAAGCTTGCGGAACTGGAAGCTGAGAACGCCCGGCGCAAGCAGGCGCAGGAGCGGCTTGACGACGCCTTCATTGACCTGGCGCAGACCATGTCGCGGGCGATGGAGGCAAGGGACCCCTACACGGCGGGACACCAGCGAAGGGTGGCGGAGTTGGCGCGGCTCGCCGGCGAAAGGCTGGGACTGGACACAGATAGACTTCAAGGGCTGTACATCGGAGCCCTGCTTCACGACACCGGCAAGGTGTCGATTCCGGAGTCCATCCTCGGCATGCCGAGAAAGCTGACTGACGCGGAATGGAACCTGGTGCAGAGCCACGCGCTGCAGGGCTACGAGATCCTGAAGGAAGCGACCCTGCCATGGCCGGTGGCCGAGATGGCGTTGCATCACCACGAGCGGATCGACGGCTCGGGCTATCCCGAGGGTATCAGCGGCGACGAGCTGAGCCCGGAAGTGCGTATTATAGGCGTATGCGACGTGGTGGAGGCGATGGGCTCCCACCGACCCTACAGGCCGGCCCGGAGCAGGGTGCAGATTGTGGAAGAACTCAAGGCCGGCAGGGGGACGAAGTACGATGCCCGGGTGACGGATATCCTGCTGGAGATGGTCGAAAGCGGAGCAGCTGAGTTGGATAGCGGCCCGGCCTGACATGGCGGAAGGTCGGCTCGCGATAGAGCCTTCGAAGGGGTCCTGTCGCCGGAGGTGTGCGCTGCGAACGCCAGTCGGTAGGGCAAGTTTCACACGGGAGGTGCGCGAGTACGGTAGTTCGTGGGCTCTAGAGCAGCGCGCCTGCAACGAAGGCGAGGACAGTGACATGAAGAGTGACGAATGCCCGGGTCTTGAGGGTCAGTACCTTTCCCGGGGAGTGGTCGATGACAAGGCTGCGGCCTATGAGCCCACTGGACAGCGCGGCAACACCTGCAATACCGAGGAACACCGGGTTCCCTTGTAGCCGCGCATCGACTGTCAAGATGAATGGCAGCAGGATGAGCACGGCTCCAGCCACTAGAAGGGCCGCCGCAACGCGCGACGCCACATCTTCGTCGTAGCGGGTTGCGAGAGTCACGACGCCACCGGCCCGGTCTCCCGCGATGTCGGCGATGTCTATCATCACTTCGAAGCCGAGTCCCACAACGTAGGCCAGGCCCGCGCAATAGAGGAGCAGGGAGTACGGCGTACCTGCCGCAAGTCCCCCTATTACCAGCGGCGCCGGAAAGGCCCCGGCGTGGAGGATGTCTTTCAGCGGGAAGAGTCCCTGAAGCCACCTGTTGTAGACCATGGCAAGCACGGCGCCCAGCGCGACGATGATTGCAGTGTATGCGCCTGCCTGAAGCGCGGCGATGACCGAGAGCAGAAGTGCGAGAGTCCCGACGGCGAAGGCGACCCGTGGCGTCGGCGAACCGGACACGAGCGGGCGGTCCCACCTTTCGTTTGCTGCATCGCAGTCCCGGTCGAAGTAATCGTCGAAGGCGTAGCAGCCGGCTGCGACAAGAAATACGGCTGCGGATGAAAGCAGAACGGCACTGCCCGGCAACGAACTGCCTGTCATGAGCGACGGCGCAAGGACTGCGACGGCTCCCAGCAAGCAGTACTCGATGCGGATGAGCCGGAGAACGGCTGTAAGACCGCTTAGAGCTCCGCACGATTCTCTCGCTTCAGTCAGCGTCTGTTGTGCCATTCCCCTGACGCCTCACCTCCGGGTGCTTCCCATGACAGCCTGCTTCAAGGAATGTCAGACGGCGATCTCGCCCTTCTGCTCCTCGAATTCGGACCGTATGCCGCCAAGCTCCGCATACAATTGCTCCCACTCCTCGTTCAACCGGGACATCCGTTCTGCGAGGCTACGCCTTCTCTCAACCGTCTCCAAGACGAGCGTGGAGTCACTGTAGTAGTTGGGGTCGGCGAGCAGAAGGTCCGCTTCTCGCGCCTCTTTCTCGACCCTTGGCAGCTCTTGCTCGATCTCGGAGATGCGCCTCTCGATGGGTGCCCGTCGCCTGTAGTAGCTGTTGCGCAACTCGCCATCACGTCGCTTGCGCTCTCTTTGGCGCTCCCGACTGGACTTCGCCTCCTGGACCTGCTCTGGCTCGCGCTTCGCCGACGCAGTGCTGGTCACTCCGGCCTCACGCCAGCGCAGGAAGCTGTCGTAGTCCCCTTCGAAGACGACGAGCCTGCCCTCCCGCACCTCGATGATCTTGTTGGCTATCTCCCGTATCAACGTCCTGTCGTGGGTGATGAAGCAGAGGGTTCCCGTGTAGGCCTCGAGAGCATCCGTAAGAATCTCCCGCGAAGGGATATCGAGGTGATTCGTCGGCTCGTCCATCAGCAGCATGTTCGCCCTCTGCGTCAGCATCTTTGCCAGCGCGAGCCTGCTGCTCTCTCCTCCGGAGAGGACGGAGACCTGCTTGTACGCGTCGTCGCCGCTGAACAGGAAGCCGCCGAGAATGGTGCGTAGCTGCTGCTCGGACTGGTCTGTTGCCACGGTTCTGAGTTCATCGATGACGCTGTTTGCCGGATTCAGCAGTTCGAGCTGATACTGGGCGTAGTAGGCCTCACGCGCACCCGGTCCGAGCCGGCGCTCGCCGTGCTCGAATGGAAGGACGCCTGCGAGCATCCTCAAAAGCGTTGTCTTTCCCGCTCCGTTGTGTCCTATGAGCGCGACTCTGTCACCGCGGTGAAGCACGAGATTAAGGTCGCGATAGACAACGTTCTCCCCGTACGCCTTTCTTACGTGGGATAGCGTGATGACCTCCTCCCCTGACCTCGGTGGCTCAGGGAAGGAGAAGTGGATCTTCCTGCTCGTGCGCGGGGCCACAACGCGCTCCATCTTCTCCAGCTTCTTGAGTCGGCTCTGTACCTGCGTGGCCTTCGTGTTCTTGGCGCGAAAGCGCTCGATGAAGCGCATCTCCTGCTGGACCTTCCGCTCCTGCCGCTCAGCCGTTGCCTCAAGGACCTCCAGCTCACGCTGGCGTGTTTGCACATAGCTGTCGTAGTTCCCTCTGTGCAGCAGCAGCTTCTGCTGCTCGATGGCGAATACCCTTTCGACAAGGCGGTTCAGAAAGGCCCGGTCGTGCGACGTGACCATCACGGCGCCCTGGTAGCTTTTCAGGTAGTCCTCGAACCACAGGCAGGATTCGAGGTCCAGGTGGTTGGTCGGCTCATCCAGCAGCAGCATGTCCGGATTGATGAGCAGCAGCTTGGCGAGTTCGGCTCTCATCAACCACCCGCCGCTGAACTGAGAGACAGGCCTGACGAAGTCGGCTTCCGAGAACCCGAGCCCGCCGAGCACGATCTTCGCCTCGTATTCAAGGTCGTAGCCGCCCGCGGCCTCGAAGCGGTGCTGAAGCTCTCCCAACTCCGAAAGGAGAACGTTCATCTCTTCTGCGCCTGCCTCTGCGAGTTCCTCTTGAATCACCTGCAGGCGGTGGGCCAGACCGGTGACCCGGGTTGAGCCGGCGAGAACGTTGTCGAGGAGCAGCATCTGCGACGCCGGGCTGATGTTCTGCTCCAGGAAGCCGACGGTCGTACCTTTGCGGACGCTGAGGCTTCCCGAGTCCGGCCGAGAACGTCGCGCCAGTATGTTGAAGAGCGTCGTCTTTCCCGAACCGTTCGGCCCAATCATCGCGATGCGGTCGCGAGGGCCTATTGTGAAGCTCGCCTTCTCGAAGAGAACCTGGTCACCGAACGACTTGGATATCGCGCTTGCACTCAGCATGGAAGACTCTTCGAGAGTGTACCATACGACCGGCCAGGCATAGTGGGCGTTGCCGTGCCGGTGTGCTTTGAAGAGGGCCTCACGGTTGAGAACGTGCTGGCGGTGGATGGGGCGAAGCCGGGGCCTGCCCCCGGTTCGGCGCTGTCCTTGGCCGTTTCCCTGTTGTCGCCGGCCGTAATGCGGCCCGCGAACTGCTTGAATAGCCTGGTTGTAAACCCCTGAACCTATTGACATTTGCGGTTACGTCTACCTATAGTAGAAAACCGTGCATCTGCCCGTGGGCAGGTGCCTTGTGTTCTTTGTGAAGCCTGCGTTGGGCGTCCGGCGGATTGATGGTTGCGTGGTCAGTGGCCCGGTTCGTATCCCCGTAGGGCTCTGGCGTTGCGCAGTCGTCTCCGTCTGACCGGTCGAGGCTCCGGGCAGGGCGTCTCGTAAAAGGAGGTGAGTATGCAGCAAAGAGAACAAATGGCAACCAGACTGGGCTTTCTGCTGGTCGCGGCCGGCTGCGCCGTCGGAATAGGAAACATATGGCGCTTCGGCTACATCACCGGCCAGTACGGAGGAGCAGCCTTTGTAGTCGTCTACCTTGTCTTTCTGGCCATCCTGGGCTTCCCTGTAATGGTGATGGAGTTCGCCATCGGCCGCGGCGCTCAGCTGAACCTCGCGGGTGCAATGAAGAAGCTGGAGCCGTCCGGCAGCAAATGGCACGTGTACGGTCACATCGGCATCCTTGGCAACCTCATCCTGATGATGTTCTACACGACCGTTGCCGGCTGGACGCTCGCATATCTGTACCACTCTGCGGCGGGCCATCTGGCGGGCAAGACGCCGGATGAGTTGGGTGGGATCTTCGGTGGTTTGCTCGGGAACACAGGGGAGCTGACTCTATGGGTGTTCCTGGTTGTCCTCATCGGCTACCTCGTCTGTGGCTTCGGCCTCAAGAAGGGTGTCGAGCGCGTCGGCAAGGCGATGATGGGTGGTCTCTTCATCATCCTCATCGTTCTGGCTGTCAGGGCCGTGACCCTGCCGGGTGCTGGTGCGGGCCTTGATTTCTACCTCAGGCCCGATTTCTCCAAGCTTAGTGGCGCTGGCGTGTACGCCGCGATGTCGCAGGCGTTCTTCACGCTCAGCCTCGGTATCGGCAGCATGGCCATCTTCGGCAGCTACATCAACAAGCAGCGCTCGCTGGCCGGGGAGTCGGCCCGTGTCATCGGCATCGATACATTCGTTGCCCTGATGGCTGGCCTGATTATCTTCCCCACCGCCGCAGCTTTCGGCGTTGATGCGGGCGCAGGCCCGGGGTTGGTCTTCATCACACTGCCGAATATCTTCAACGCGATGGCAGGTGGCGCTGTATGGTCATTCCTGTTCTTCCTGCTGCTGGTGCTGGCGGCCATGACCACGGCAGTGGCGGTTTTCGAGAACCTCACGGCCTATGCAATGGACCAGTGGGGCTGGACGCGGAAGAAGACCGTCGTAATCGAGGGCATCGTTGTGTTCGTGCTATCACTTCCCTGTGTCCTCGGCTTCAGTGTGTGGAGTTCGCTTCAGCCTCTGGGTGAGGGGAGCGGCATGATTGACCTCTGGGACTTCGTCGTCAGCTTCCTTCTGTTGCCCATCGGGTCTCTGATATTCGCTCTGTTCTGTGCCCACAAGTTCGGCTGGGGTTGGGACAACTTCCTGAAAGAGGCGAACGAGGGCATTGGAATGAAATTCCCCTCGGGTCTTCGCTTCTACTCCGGAGTCATCCTGCCGCTCATCATCGCCTTCGTGCTTGTGGTGGGTGTGTTGGAGAAGTTCTGGCCTGACGTCCTGCCTTTCTAACTCCAACTGCATTGCAGCGTCAACTCGAGAGGGAGGCCCAGGCCTCCCTCTCGAGTTCTGCCGTGTTGGCCTGCCAGCTAGATGCGCTGCAGCAGGTCGCGGTACTTGTCCATCCGCATCGTCTTCCCCTCGGACTGGACCATCCATGTCATCCAGCAGAGCTCGATGGGACGGTGGCCTGTGACGTGCCCTATGAGGGCGATAGTGTCCACGAGTTCCAGGTCGCCCTTTGTGGGAAGCGGTACGACTGCCTCCGCTGCTATTTCGGTGATGACACGGCGGACTATCTTGTCGGGCATGGAAGTGTCGATGCCACCCATCATCCTCAGATACTGGTAGGTGTTGATGCCGATGCCCTTGACCATGCCCACGGCGTCGGATGTCCACGACTCAAGGGAGGCCCGCGCGGCCCAGGCGCGCAGCGCGGCGGTATCACCATCTGCCGTCCCGACGCCATGCCTGGACAGACAGCCAGCCACTCCCTTGGCCACCTCCCACGAGCGGCGGTTCTTCCAGATAGCGGCGACCGATTCGTAGCGGACGCAGGACAGCGCGCTGAGGTTGTCGGGCACCCGTCCTGTGTGCATCTCCTGTTCGTACGTTGCAACGCCGGGCACTACTGCAGTGAAGTAGTTGAGTCCGATGGACATGAAGGCCGCATCGACGACCATCAGGGTGACACTTCCACCCCATCGCCCCGTATGGAGGCAACGCTCGCAATGTGAACGCAAACCGTCACACAGGGCCATGTGCCGGCCCACAATCTCGTTCAGGCGTTCACGCGCTGCGGGGGAGAGAACAGTATCAGGCATCTGAACGGCGATGATACCATGCACTGCAGGTTCCGCCCCAGTGACTCGCTGCTCTGTCTGAACGTCGTCGTTGTGAGTTGACCGTGGTGACATTCGTGCGAGATACTACTCAGGCAAGGAGGTGGAATGCCCACATTATTTGAACAAACCGACATCGGCGGAATGACTGTTGCGAACCGCTTTGTTCGGTCTGCGACGTTCGAAGGAATGGCAAATGTAGATGGCTCCTGCAAGGATGAGGTCATAGACCTGACTGCAGAGCTGGCCAGGGGAGAGGTGGCCCTCATCATCAGCAGCCATGCGTATGTCGATCCTGCGGGGCGGGCGCGTGCGTCGCAGTTGGGCATCCACAGGGATGACCTTGTGCCCGGTCTCGCACGAATGGCGAACGTTGCGCACCAGAACGGATCGAAGATTCTGGTGCAGCTTGCACACGGCGGGTGTACGGCGAATGACCCGGCGGGCCAGTTGGTCGGCCCGTCGGCGATGAGGCTTCCCGATGACCGCACTTGCCGGGAGCTCTCGAAGGAGGAGATACGGCAGGTTGTGGACGCGTTCCGTCGTGGGGCGGAAAGGGCGATGGAGGCAGGCTTCGACGGAGTGCAGATACACTCGGCACACGGCTATCTGCTCAGCGAGTTTCTGTCCCCCTACTTCAACAGGCGAACCGATGAGTACGGGGGCAAGTTGGTCAACCGTGCGCGGATTCACCTCGAGGTCCTGAAAGCGATACGTGGAGCACTCGGCGATGATGTGCCGGTGCTCATCAAGATGAACTCCGATGATTTCATCGACGGTGGCTTTAGCCGCAAGGAGATGGTGAAAGTCGCCGGGATGCTCGAAAAGGAGGGCATCAGCGCCGTCGAGATGAGCGGCGGCACGGCTCTTAGTCCGAAGGAGCTCGGTTTCTCCCGGCCGGGGATGCAGCCGCCCGCGGAAGAGGTCTACTACCTTGACGCAGCCAGGATGTACAAAGACAGCGTGGCTGCCCCCCTCGTGCTCGTAGGCGGAATCAGGACACACAGCGTGGCCGCGAGCCTGGTGGAGGAAGGAATCGCCGATTTCATTTCCCTCAGCAGACCGCTCATACGGGAGCCTCGCCTTGTGCGGCGCTGGCATGAGGGCGATACGTCAACCGCCACCTGTATTCACTGCAATCAGTGCTTCGGCCCCGCCCGCACGGGCGAGGGGATCTACTGTGTTGCGGAGTACAAAGAGAAGCAGAAGAAACAGAAGACATAGGCTCTTCTTGTCTCCAGCGACGAGACGGGATTCGGGGCGAGGGGTTCATGAGGAATGAACCCCTCGCCTTTGTCTCTCTTGTTGCCTTGCCCTAGTAGGGGTAGAAGACGAAGAACAGCAGACAGAGTGCAAACAGGACCCATGCTGCCGGGTGTATCGTCCGCGCCTGTCCTGCGAACACCTTGCACAAGGGGTAGAGGACGAATCCACCGCAGAGCCCGACTCCGATGTTGTACGTGAAACTCATGAGGACGATAACGCCGAACGCCGGAATTACCTCCGAGTAGTCCGAGAAGTCTATCTTCGCGATTGGGGCAATCATGAAGGCGCCGACGATTATGAGCGCCGGAGCCGTCGCAGCCATCGGTATGGCCGAGAAGAACGGGGCGAAGAAGAGTCCGAGAAGGAACAGGAGACCCACGACGACGGCGGTCAACCCTGACCTGCCTCCCTCCTCGACGCTGGCCGCAGACTCGATGAATGTGCCGGTGGTGGTTGTTCCGGGGACTGAGGCGACGATCGTTGCGAGCGAGTCCGCGAGCATCGGTTTGCCTATGTCGGGCAAATTGCCCTCTTCGTCCAGGAAGCCTGCACGTGCCGACACTCCGATGAGGGAGCCGATGGTGTCCAGGAAGTCCATCGTGAACATGGTCAGTACCACGGCGAAGAATCCCCATGTGAGAGCCCCGCTGATGTCGAGTTGCAGGAAGATGGGGTCAAGGCTCGGTGGCATCGAGACTACTTCGCCCGGAACCTGTCCCACGCCGATGGCGAAACCGACAAGGGCCGTAATGATGATGCCGAGCAGGAGCGAGCCCTTCACACGGCGTATCAGGAAGAGCGAGATAAGAAGAGTCCCGCATATCGTCAACAGCACGGCTTTGTCTGTAAGGTCGCCCACGTGCACCGGTGCGCCCGGCGCCCTCAGGACAACGATATTCGCATCGACGAGTCCGATGAACGTGATGAACAGGCCGATGCCGGCCGCGAAGCTCGCCTTCAGATTGAGAGGTATGGCGCGGCTCATCACTGCTGCCGGCACAATCTGCAGCCGGAGTGCCTGGTGCCGAATGCGTGGTCCGATTCCGGTGTGGTAGATACTGTGTGCATGCGTCAAGCCGTGGTAGCTATGGAAGGGTCGAATGGTTTGCCGCTCTTCAGCACGCCATAGGCAATATAGACGAGCTTGCGCATCACCGCTCCGACGACGATCATCTTGAGTTTGCCGTTGGCCAGGAGTCGGGCGCGGAAGGCTCTGATAGTGGGGTTGTACCGGATGGCTGAGAGCGCGGGCATATACAGTGCCTTCCTGATGCGGGAGGAACCGGTCTTCGACAGCATGCTTCTGCCGTGCACCGATGTTCCCGATTGGCGATGCCGTGGCGTAAGGCCGCAGAAAGAGGCCATGCTGCCCGCGTCAGGGAAGCGCGACACGTCGCCGAATTCGGCCAGGATCATGGCCGAGGTGCCCGGTCCGATACCGGGGATAGTCTCGAGCAGATCGCGCTTGCCGCGCAGGTCAGGATGGCGATCGACGTGGTCTCGAATCTGCTGGGTGACCTGGAGGATGCGGCTTTCGATGAGTCCGATCATGTCCTGGATTGAGGGCTTCACCACGTCATCAGCACTTCCCAGGCGGTTCTTCTCCTGGGTGAGCATGCCCTTGAGCTCATCGAGTCGACGCACCAGAGCCTTGAGTTCCTTGACCTCGGGCGTTGGCGGCTGCCACGGCTCGGGTTTCATTGCACGGCAGAAGCGGGCGATCAACCGCGCATCAGCCTTGTCTGTCTTGGTTCGAGACAGTTCGCTCTGGCCGAAGCCCTTGATCCTGGCTGGATTGACCACACTGACGACATGGCCGGCGTCATGCAGGTGTTGCGCCAGCGCTTCGCCGTATGTCCCGGTTGCCTCCATGCAGATGTGGGCGCGCTCTACGCCGTGCTTCCCGAGCCAGCGGCCCAGCATCGCGAATCCGGCCGTGCCGTTGCGAAACACGCCGTTTGTTTCCTTGTCTCCCAGGAGTAACGTCGCACTGAGTTCCTTCTTGCCGATGTCGATGCCCACAATCGCTGGTTCCATTGACTTCACCTCCGCGAGTCTTTACTGTGGCGCTGGTGTCGCGGCCACCCCGAGCCAACCTTGTCTATGCAAGCTCTTCCGTCATGGAGGCTTAGGATACTGTCCGGCCTCGGGACTGGCCCCAGGGAGAGGGGATCGGAATCTACAGCACAGGCTCTCAGGCCTAAGGGGCGAGTCTGATTCCCCTCTCCCGCGACACCATCAGGATACATCCCCCTT
>CAZQML010000190.1:0-5209 GCA_964594245.1 uncultured Dehalococcoidales bacterium
CGAGGAGGGCGCGCGGCTGGGCGGAATCGTAACTGCCGAGCACGGGGTGGGGCGGTCCCGACGGATCTATTTCGACCGCTACACCGATGAGACATCCAAACGCCTCATGAGAGGCATCAAGAGCCTCTTCGACCCCAACAATATCCTGAACCCGGATGCCGCAATCGTGTAGAGCCCCGACGGGAGACACGAGCCGGTTCGGCGGATTCCGCAACTCCCGCGAGGGATCCTTGAGGAGTCCCTGTAGCCGCTCTGCGACGGCGCCACAGAGGCCTGTCCGGTCCTAGTCCTCGGACGCCATGTGCATCACAAGCCGTACCAGACGCATGATGGTCTCGATGCCCATCAAGACTGCGATGACAGCCAGCACGCCGATCGTGATGCTCGGAAACACTTCCACAGCATCCCCGAAGGGCAGGTCGGCGAAATCGAAGGGAAAGACCTTCAAGAAGACCACCACTGTCACGATGCCCATGACGTGGGCAACAATCTGGACAACCTGACGGACTACATACCTGTCCACGCTTAGAGCCACGACGTGGCCGATGACGGTGACTCCGAGTGCCGCATTAAGGATGGGCAGGACCCTTGCGAGTTCTGACGTTAGCACGGGGTAGCGCAAGAGCTGCGTTGCACCGTCCGATGGCACCCCCTGGTAGAAGGCTATGTAGCCGGCGTAGAAATTGAATAGGATGAAAAGCACGATGCTCCAGACGATGGCCGCAACGGAGCCGGCGGTTCTCCCAATCCCACTCTCCTCTCGACGGAAGCGCCTCTCCCTCGGCGACCTGCGGGCTCCGGCATCGCGTTCTTCTCCTCCTACAGCCGCAGCAGTTGCCCTTTGGCTGCTCCCCAGGTCAGGAACGGACCCGTCTAGCCGGGAGAGGAGCCGGAGGCCTAGTCCACCTGCAAGCGGCAGCACCAGCGTGCGGCCCTCGTGGCTTCGAACCATAAGGACTATCCAGAGGACCACCGAGAAAGCGATGAGCAGGCTCTGCAGAACCGTAAACGTCACTTCAAGCGGCAGCAGCGACCCACTCCACGCAGTCCAGGCGAACAGAGAACGCAGACTGCTCAGCAGCAGCATCGCGATGTGCAACGCGCCGAACACGACGATGGCCTGCATCGCGTGGAAGCGCACGACCCGGTCCTTTGTCTCAATGACGAGGAAGACAAGCCCGGAAATCCAGCCCAAGACATAGCACAGCGTCGCCCCGTCGTTCGTGGTCAGTCCGGTAGACGACTTGTCAGAACCCTTCACCTTCCCTCACCTCCTTTGTAGCTGCGCCGCACAGTCAATAGACCAGCACGATGCCGAAACAGGACATATGAGGAGTGCTGGCAGGGTCGGTCGACGGCCCAACCGGGTAGAGAGGCCAGCTGGCCTCCGCAGCCATGCGGTACACGTCGAACCCCACGGCATGCATCCCGGGCCGCGCCTTCCACGGATACCTGCAACTCCCGCCATCAATCACACTGCACCTCGTATCCGGACAGAAGATGTTCTTGCATCCCGTACTGCCGAAGCCCGTGGCGAAGTAGTAGCCATCGTAGAATGCCTCAGACTCAATCCGCCATACGATGTCGGTTACATCGTACTTGTTGACTCGGTCAAAATCCGCGAAGCTCCCAGACGTGATATCTACCTTGAAGAAGATGGCGTGAGAGTACCCATTGACGACTTCCCTGAACTCTCTCACCGGCATTGTGTAAGGAGGGCAATTGGTATTCGTGTTGTAGAGCTTGCACGTAGGGAACCTGCACTTAGCCCGCGCGCGCTCGTCGAGCACGATTGCCTCGGTTGTGATGATCTTCGCGTCCGTGGCGCCAAGCTCGATAGCCCGGCTGCGGAATTTCTCCAGGTCTTGTTGAAGCTGCTCTTCGGAAACCTTGCTCTGTACGAGACTCGCCATGTGGCACTCCTGTTGCAGAAAGTCCCTCCATTATCACACACAGCACCCGCTTCCACCAAAGCCGGCCCCCGGCCGACCCCGATACGTAGCGACTGAACGCGACTTGACATGCGAACCCGTTCGTGTTTCCTTGTGCCAGTCCTGACGGGGAGACTGCGTAGGTGGTGGCTGCACGAAGAAGGACGACGAGGGTCGGGGCAGGGACGCTGGCAGCTGTCCTGACAGTCGTTTGCCTAGTGGCCTTGGTGGCCGCGTGCCAGCAGCCTACTCTTCCCGCCACCCAACCCTCTCCCGACGAGCCTCCCGCTGCCGAACCGGAGCCCCTCGACAGGCTCGGCGCGCTCCAGGTGCTCCTCGGAGAGGTGCTGACACCCGCATCCTCCACATCGCGTGTGTCTGCCTACATGCCCTCCGAGCCTCTGTCCGCTGGTGACGTCGTCGGCTCGGAGAGTGGCGCCCGATACGCAATCGAGGATGATACGTGGTTCGCCTTTGTAGACGACGCACCCGAGGCCTTCTACGCTCACCCCACGCGCTACGTGTTTATCGACGCGGCCAGCGGAGACTACGAGCTAGTCTCCGAGTCCTGGCCACCCGAGATAAACGGCAACTCCATGTGGAATGCCGGCACACAGAGCTGGCATCTCATCGAGGTCCTCTCTGTTCTCGCCTCCGCCGTACCCGGCTCTGCATCCCGCACCAGTGCATCAGAGGCCGACTATGGCGATGCGCCGGATGGAACGGATGCCTATTGGGGCATTCAAGGTCGCTTCCCTACGCTCTATGCCACAGCGAACAGCATCCAGGGCCGACCCGGTTGTCACACCGTGACCATAGGCCAGGAGACGCTTGGTCGCTCGGTCAGCGCCGAGACTGACGCGACGGACCCGAATGACCCGGATGGCGTTCCCAATCTGGTTGACTCCGACAGCGATGAGCGGGCCTTCGTCGTACTCGACGGACGCGATAGCAGGCTTGCCTTCACGGTCTCTGTCAAGCGAAGCGCTCCGGACGTGACGCGCTACCTCAACGTGCTCATAGACTTCGACCAGAGCGGCGACTGGACTGCGGGCGCCAATGGCGACGAGTGGCCGGTCGTCAACCTAACCGTCAACGTCGCCCCCGGCGATTCGGAGACCGTTATCACTTCCTCATTCGCCTGGGGAACAAGGAACGTTCGCTTCTCGCCCGTGTGGATGCGGGCCCTCCTCTCGCGGCGTGCTGTCAGCGAGGCCACCTTCAAGAATGCGGGAGGCTGGGACGGCAGCGGCAAGTTCGAATATGGAGAGGTGGAGGACTACTTCGCGTTCCTCATGGAGAAACCTCCACCTCCGAATCTGGTCCGCTGGCCGCCCACACCCGGCCTGCCACCCGGTGGTGACGGCAAGAAGAACGGCGGAGGGCAACCACCTGCACCGGGACCCGCGAAGGGACCATGCGGCTACGACATCAACTACCACGTCATCGTCATCAATTGCGGCGACAACAGCAAGGACCTCGCCCAGGGAACGCCTATCGTTCAGGGTTCGTGTGATGCCGTGACCGGGGCGGCGCAAGACCAGGGATACAGCTCCGTTGCCAACCTGGGCCCAAACAAGGCAGGGAGCAGCCAGACCTCGCTTGCGAACATCGGCAACGCATTCAACCAGCTTGCCTCCGGCGTGAAGTGCGGCGACCATGTTCTCGTCTACATCTGCGGCCACGGCAGAGAGGATGGAGGAATCGCCATCAAGAACTCGGGCGGCAGCACGCAGGAGGTCATGAAGCCCACGGACAACGGGAAGGCGGATGACGGCAAGGACAACAGCCTCAAGGACTTCCTTAACAAGATACCGGCGTGCCCGGACGAGGACTGTGAGAAGGCGGGCTGCTGCTGCCATGTGACGGTCATACTGGAATCCTGCTTCGCAGGCAACTTCAATGTCGACGGCGTCACGGGTGAGGGCCGGGCCGTGGTAGGCACGTCAACGGACACGGAATCGTGGGCGACCTATCCCGGCGGCGGAGTGTACACGCAGGGACTGGTCGAAGGCATGCACGATGAAGAGACCGACACAGATGACCCTCCGGACGGCGTCGACCCCCAGGAGGCGCACGAAAACGGGAAGGACAGCGTCTCCGGGAACAACGACAGACGCGGCAAGTCGCAGGAACCCTGGGAAGACAGCCAGCACTGTGAGTGCAAGTGCCCGTGCAAGCCGGACATCGATGTCGACAAGTGGGTCTGGAGCGAAGCAGAGGACGAGTGGGTCGACGGAATCGATGTCGAGGCAGGAGACGGTGTCAGGTTCAGGATAGAGATCGAGAACACCGGCAAATGCCGCGATGTCGTGGACGTAGAACTCATCGACAAGTTGGCAGGTTGCCTCGAATACGACAACGATGCCACGGTGGACTTTGCGGGTGAGGATGAGGGAAGAGGGCCGGATAGAGCGTGGAAGACGGGAGGTGGAACTCTCCTCATGTGGGACCTCGGAGAATTCGGGCCACTGTCACCAGGAGAAGTAATCGCGATTGAATACGACGCGATAGCCGAGGAACCGGGGCCGAACCTGAACAAGGCCACGGCAAGCGGACACTGCTCGGTGGACTACAGCAATATCGTTGTGTCCGCCGACCTCGCCGTAGTGATGGTACATGGAGAGGAACTGCCTCCCCCAACTCCCGAGGTCGTACTCTACGTCGAGTTGGAAGTTGAAGCGGAGAGCCATGCGGACCAGTCCGACTGCCACGGCTTCGTTACCGTGCACCTGTCCGCCGAGGACCTTTCCGGCGGCAGCTACCCCGTCGAGCATGTCAGCCTAGAGGTGAACGGCATGCCGTTCTTCGACTCAGCCCCCGTGTCCACCACGTTCTACAGCAAGACACTTCAGTTCGAGGCCGACTGTGGCCAGCCTTTCGACTTCCTGCTCACTGCCGTGAACGAAGACGGCATGCACGCAACCACTGCCACCATGATTACGACGCCGCTGACTTAGACACCGGGTATTCCCCACCTCCAGCCACTTCATTGTTCCTATGGCTTCACAACGAAGCAGACTGTTGCTACCGTCTTCCATGCCGCCACGGTCACGGGTGTTCCCGATGCGACTTGCGGAAAGCACTTCCTGTCCTGCGACTGAGCCACGTGAAAGCTGCCTTCCGACCGACCGTGCGAAGCCTGGTAGTTGTCCCTAGCTGTGCGCCTCAACCCTGCCTGATCGGTACCGGCTTGAGGAGTGCAGTCACGACAAGGCCCGCCGCCGCAAGCACGATGAGAAGCAGGAACGTCGACTGATAACTCCGGGTAAGGTCGA
>CAZQML010000191.1:0-37742 GCA_964594245.1 uncultured Dehalococcoidales bacterium
GCTCCAGTGCCTTCCGGCACCGAGGCGACCCGTGAGTCTGTTCTGTTGACCATGTCAGGCCTCGGAGGATACTACACGCGTTCCCAATTGTCCCGTACGGCTTCCATGTAGTCCCAGTAGGATTCAAGGACTCACCCGCTGAATTCCTCGTCCTGCGCCTTCTTGGCATCGAACTCGCGACCAGCGGACGCAAGCTGTTCTTCTAGCGGAGCAGGTGGTGCTTGTACATTGACGCCGGCATCGCGGAATCTTTGGAGTCTCATCCCCCTCTTGGGATGCCGGGTGGCTTCGGTTCGCGGAACTAATACCCGCCCAGGCAGACTCGACTGCTGCTAGTCGATGAAAGCTGCTCATATCGTATCGTCAGTCTATCAGAGGACTCCATCTCACACTGGCAGCGATTCCGTGGGGAAGGTCAGGTCAATGACAGTCCCTTCTGTGCTCCATTCACCACGGCGTTCACACCCCACTTGGCGAACATGCCTCTTGCCACTTGCTGGGATTGCGCTAGCCTATCGAAGTAGGTTCTCGATTTGACTATCTTCCCGCTTCTGAACTCGTCTATACACACAGCCGGTGATTCAAATTCCATCCCATCAATGGTTCCCGACAAAACATGTTCGGTTATTACTGCGTCTCCTTGTACGACGATTCCTATGCCGGTCTCTGCAATGTTGTAGTCCTTGACAATTTCATTGACCCAGGTTAAGTACTTCTCAATCTGTGCCCTGCCTTCGAATACACCGTTTGGGGCTATCCATATTGCATCGTCGGCGAAGAATGAGAGGGCTTGTTGAGTATCTCCTGCCATCCATGCTTGTTGAAAACGGATAGCTGCATCCTTGTTCTGCTGCTCAGTCATCTTGCACCTCCCATGGTATTTGAATTCTATGCCTATTAAGCTTCAAGAACTACATCGGAGTATTGACCTTACCCCGTAGCCCGTGCTTGGGCTAACTGGAGTCTCTCCGTGGTGTCCATGAATTCCTGGAGCGTCAGACCGTCAAGCGAGCTGTGCGGCCTGGCGCTATTGTAGTTCTTCCTCCATGCTTTGACGTTCCGTAGCGGAACCCACCGATGTGCTGCGCATCTTCTGCGGGGTTACCCAATAGGGAAGACAGGGGGGGTGCCTTGGGATTGGCGAATCAAAGTGCGCGTCAGGCTACGAACAAATCACGAACGTGGTTTTGGCAACATTCTCGTAAGGACTGGTTGGCACTCCCTTATACCCCACGAAGGGATTGACGGCGGGAGGATAGGCACAATATGACCAGTTTGTACGTAACACTACACCGTCGTGATGAATGGGGTTCAGGTGGTCGGAGGTTCGAATCCTCTCACCCCGACCAGTCTCTCTTCGTAGCTGGCGCATCTCAGCCCTCCTTTCCGCCTTCCCGCAACTTGACTTGCCGACATTCTGCTCGACGCGCCGGGCCGCGTCGCGAAGGGGCTGAGCAGAGTGAACCCTGATTCTCCTGGCTCAGAAGGACGATGGCTTGCGGCGAGAAGCGAGCGAACCAGAGAGAAGCAGTACCTGTGATGCCTATCGCATTGACTCCCACCGTCTTGATGCGTGTGCACAGTGGGTGGCAATCCGTCTCTATTGTGTTGCAGGCGGTCGTTCCCCGGAGGACTTCTCACCGCGACGGAACAGTCCGATAGTGGCCCCCCCCCTTGTGTGTACCCAGAGTGTTCCGAATGGGCCGCGATGGGCGGCAGCCCATTTTGGGCCATAACGGGATCGTTCTGCACAACCACGAAGTCTATCGCGGCGATGTATTGACAGTTGGACTCAACGGGACTAGCTTAGAAGGAGGACGGAGGAAGAGGCGGTGGCGCGTACGCCTGCAAGGAGGTGGTGTCGATGTAAGGGGAGTGCCGGTTGGCCGACACGACGAGCGTGTTGACTTCGCAAGGCGCGGGCCTATTGTGCAGAGGAGGACTGACAGAAGATGGAAGATATGACTTTGAAGGTGAGGATACTGTCGCTATGGATGTTTGTCGCTGTGGCGATGTCGGCCCATGGCATACTGTATGTCATGGCGCCGGGCGCCGTAGACGAACTGGCGTCCGGGGAGATGGCTGCGGGGCCGGGAATGCTGTTCTTCATGTCCCTCTTCTATTTTATCCCGCTTGTGATGGCTTTTCTGTCTGTGACGTTGAGGTACGCTGCCAACCGCCGGGCGAACATGGTCCTGGGTGCGTTGTTCGTGGTGCTCAACGCGGTGCACCTGACTGAGCATCTGGCGGAGCCGTCCGCACACCAGATCCTGCTGATAGGCTCCACAGTTGTTGCCCCGGCCCTGATCTTCTGGTACGCGTTGAAGTGGCGCAGTGCCGAGGCATAGCACCCGGAGGCGTCGGAAGGGGCTGCAGCAAGGACATGTGACGTAGTCCCTTCTCTCGTTTCGCCAGTGCGGGAGGGAGAACACCAGGCGAACACACGCCCACCTTGGTTCGGTAGAGCCAGGAGCGCGCGTGACATCCGGTCGGTAGCTGGCACTCTACTGAGAATGTGCCGGCGAGATCCGTGATGGCGCGTGGTATCAAGGGGTGCTGCACGAGGGAGTTAGGGTCGCGGGCAGCATCATGGAAATGCTTGCCTGGACGCAGTGTGCCTTCATATCAGTGTCCCCGAGCTTTCGCAGACCGTGGGTTGTTGGTGGATGAGCCAATCACGAATGACGCACTGCACGTATTCTTCTTGTGACGGGCCGATACTGTTTGCCATTCCAAGAACGATTGATGCCGGGCCGATGGTCGCAATTGCTCCGCCGCCATCAGGTCGCGGGACGCAACGGGGTCCCATGGGGCAAGTTCATCGTACCCGGGACTCGCAGGCTCTCCCGTGCGGGCTCAGGGCGCAGCACGAGCCCTTTGTTCGCGGTATGCGTTGTCTCGTGCGTTGCCTGCCTCGGTGTCTTGAAGCCGCATAATACACGCTCGCTCCGGTAGCTGTCCTGCAGCCTTCTCGGCGGCGTCGATGTTGGAGGACTCCGGGGTGCAGTTTGACGGTCGTGTGCTACGTGAGTACTATCGGCGATGCCCGCAATGAGGGGCAGCATGCCTCATTGCGGACTGAAGGGGGCAAGCATGACTGGAGGGAGGTGCTGGAGTTGAGCAACGAGACTGACGAGTCCAAGAAGCGATGGGAAGCCGGCGGCCTGTTCATCCCGGCAGGCCTATTCATTGGCATGGGAGTCGGGTGGGCACTTGGGTACCTTGTGCAAGGTCTCCTTATTGGCTTGGGCGCCGGTTTCCTGTGCCTGGCCATAGTCCGACTCATGCCCGAGAAGAAGTGAGAGTGTAGCAGTAGGACTGCTCCAGTAAGAACAGAACGGAATACGGCTCGGTCAGTCGCTGGACGGCTACGCCCGGCTGCCTTCGGAAAGGGCCTGAATTCGTAGATGGTCTGAGGCGTGCGGAAGATTACGAGGGCGCCAGCCGTTGGCGTGCTGTCGTCACGGAGTCTGAGATCAGCAACGCCGGACCATTGGCACGTGCAGGAACTTCAGCCCCGGGTCAGGGCAAGGATGTTGATGGAATGTCAGGACCCTAAAGCTGCAATACCTTGGAAAGGAATGCTTTGGTTCGCTCCTTCTCAGGAGTTGAGAAAAGCTTCTCAGGCGGCCCCGCTTCCACGATCTGCCCCTCATCCATGAAGATGGCGCGACTGGCTGCGGCGCGAGCGAAGCCCATCTCGTGAGAGACCACCACCATCGTCATACCTTCACGGGCCAGCGCCAGCATGACATCAAGCACCTCTTTGATCATCTCCGGGTCGAGCGCGCTCGTTGGCTCGTCAAAGAGCATCACCTTCGGGTTCATGGCCAGCGCCCGCGCAATCGCCACACGCTGTTGCTGCCCGCCCGAAAGCTCGTGGGGATAGCTGCCTGCCTTGTCCGTGATACCGACCTTGGCAAGGAGCGCCAGTGCGGTCTCCCTCGATTCGGCGGTCGGCCGGTTGCGCACAATGCGCTGAGCCAGGGTCAGATTGTCCATCACAGTGAGGTGACCAAAGAGGTTGAAGGACTGGAACACCATGCCCACTTCACGGCGGACGGCGTTGATATCGCCGGCGCCCTTGAGCTGAATCCCATCCACGATGACACGGCCGGAATCATGCACTTCCAGGTGATTGATGCACCGCAGCAGCGTCGATTTTCCCGAGCCGGAAGGGCCGAGAATAACCACAACTTCTCCCGCCTTGATGTCAAGGCTCACCCCCCGCAATGCGTGGACCTGCCCGAAGTACTTGTGGATGTCCTCGATTCGGATGATAGGTTCCGCCATTATGAACTCCCCACTCCACGCTTCTTTTCCAGCCACGCAATGAACCTGGCCGAGAAGAGAGTCATAAGGAGGTACAACAGGGCAACAAGCGCCCACACCTCAATAGGATTGAAATGGACCGCCATGAACTCCCGCCCCCGCCGGGTAAGGTCCGCAACCGCGACGACGCTGACGAGAGAGGTATCCTTCAACAGCATGATGAACTCGTTGCCCACCGGCGGCAACACAACACGGAGGGCTTGCGGCAGCACCACGTAGCGCATGGACTGGAAGTAGTTCATCCCCAGGCTCCGAGCGGCTTCCATCTGTCCGCGGTGGATGCTCAGGATACCTGCCCTGAAAATCTCGCTCATATAGGCGCCATAGCAGATCACCAGGCCTACGATTGCCAGGAGAAGAGCGTTCGCCCGGTATTCTGCAAGGGCGCTGATCCTCAGGATAGCGCCGATGTACTGGATGACTACAGGAGCGGCGAAATACCACCAGATAAGCTGCACGAGAAGAGGAATGCCCCGCACGACTTCAACATACAGTGAGGCAACAAGGTGAATCAGACGATTGCTGGAGATCCTCCCCAAACCACCGAGCAGCCCGACAATCATGATGAAGACGAACGAGCACAGTGTCAGGATAATGGTGATGACCACCCCGTCAAGCACAAAGACGAGGATTTCCTCGAATGGGTCCGCCTTCCACAGGATGAGGAAGACAATCAGGCCGGCAACGGCCACCACGAGCCACCACCAGGGGTCGAGCCGATAGCCGAGCGCAGCGCCCGGCACCCGGCTCAACTCTTCCCGCGTGGGAACAGGGTCTTCACCAGGGGCGGGCCGGGTGGTGCCCGACCCGCCTGATCTTCTCGAACGACCTATCGATGGCAAGGGCTAATTACTCAAGCCACTTCTTGGATATTTCGTCGAACTTGCCTTCGGCTTTCATGGCAGCAATAGCCGTATTGATTTTGGCAACGATGGCCTCGTTGCCTTTCGCAGCAGCAATGCCATAGAACTCATCGGTGAAGGCTTCACCAACGGTCTTCAGTTTGCCGGAGTTCTCCTGGACGTAGCCGAGGGCCACCGGATTGTCGCACACCACCGCAACGATCTGCCCATTCATCAGATCCTGGACACCAAGACCGATATCATCGTAGGTCTTGAGCGTGGCCGCGGCGATCTTTTCAATCTCAAACGCGCCTGTCGTGCCTATCTGCGCACCGACAACGCCTGAAAGGTCCTTGTAGCTGGTTATGCTGGTGTCGTCCTTGGCGACAACCACCATCTGTCCGGCCGCAAAATATGGGTCGGAGAAGAGCATGTCTTTCTTGCGGTCTTCCCTTATCGTAATGGACGAGATTGCAAGGTCATACGTTCCCTGCGCCATCCCGGCCAGCAACGGGTCCCAGCCCACGTTGACGAACTCAATATCCAGGTCGGCCCTTTCCGCGATGGCTTTCATGACATCGATATCGAACCCTTCGATTTCCTTGGTGTCGGTGTTGACGTATTCGAACGGAGGCCAGGTTGCATCGGTCGCGACCTGCAGGCTCGATGTTCCTGAGCTACACCCGGGAACAATGATGCCAACAAGCAGCAGCCCGATGAGCAGGAGCCAGGTTGTCTTCTTCACTGATTTCCCCCCAATTATTTCTTTCTCGCACCAAATGCCATATCCTGACGGGCCGGACCGTTCGTCCGGGGGAGCGCTACGATAGTATCACCGCAGGTTGCATTGAACTTGGTCTACTTTAACCACGTTTAGATGCTTGCGTCAATGCGCTCTGGTCGATAACCGGATATGGCTCAGGCCCGCTCGGCATATTCTGCCCGGTGCGTCCATTGCACTCTACACGCTCAGGCTCTGCACGGGGTCCAATTGCCGCATTGGTGTGCGGAGTCCGGCTAGACGCCGGCGACCAGGTACAAGGTTGCCAATGCCGGGCCAGGCAGGAGCCAATCGACAACCTTGAACAGCTTCCCACACTCACAAGGCCGGCGTGGAACTGAGACGCCTGAGTGCATTGATTCGGCGCGATTCCGGCGCGCACACCGTGGTGGGCATAGCCTCTCTCCCCCCTCCGAGAGGGTAGAGGTCTACTCAATCCGCGGCTGCTCGGCAGGACTCACGGCTGGGACATGTCGACACTGCCGCACAACGTGCGGACAGAATCGGACCTACGCGTTCTTGCCGCCTTTCGACCGTTCAACTCGATACTTGAAGATCCCGGCAGGCGCCGCGAACTCGCACTCGTCCCCGGTTGTCTTTCCGAGGATGGCACGGCCCATTGGAGAGGATGAGGAGAGTCTCCCCTGGCTGGCGCTGGCCTCACTGCTGTCCACCAGTTTGTATGTCAGTGCGGCGCCGCTGGCCAGATTGGTCAACAGAACGGTATCACCCACGCTGATGCGACTCTTGCCGCCTGCTTCATCCGCGACGGTTGCGCGCGAGAGAGTCTCCTCCAGTTCCAGTATCTTGCCTTCGACAAGGGACTTCTCCTCGCGGGCAGCCTGGAGAGGAGCGTTTTCCCTGAAATCCTTGTCTGCCGCAGCCGTGCGCATCTGCTCGATAACGACAGTCCGCTGATTCCGTAGCTCGTCCAGCTGAGCCCGAAGGCTGTCGAGCCCCTCACGAGTGACTTGAATCGCCTCGGCTGCCGCACGCGAGTCCTTGGAAGGGTCGTTGGGGTCTTTGCGCACCTTCACGCGGCTTGCGAGGCCTCGTGTCGTAAGGCGCTTCCTGTAGGCGTAGCTGAAGAACGCCCTGAGAGCGGCGGCTTGACCCGGGACAACGGTCTGGCAGTACGCGTCCACATCTCGCGGGCGGATTGTCCCCACCGGGCGGTGTCGTCCGTACCAGCGTGCGAACTTCTGCACCGCAGCTTCGTGCGTGGAGCGCTTCGGCCCGTCCAGGCCGGCGAGAAAGGCGACTGCAGCCATCTCGACAGTGAAGTCCTGTTGCTCAACCATGTTGTGTCGCCTCCTGTTCCGTGCTTCCGGCACGGGCGGTGTTAGTCGTATTGCCGCCTGCATCTTTCCAGATGTACCCGATGAGTCTGTAGATGAGCTTGGCAAGCATATAGGCAGATGAGGCCGCGCCGCCGGCTCTGGGACAGAACTCCACAACGTCGAATCCGACGATTGTCTTCTGCCTCGCCACTTCTCGCAGCACAAGCCAGATGTCATTCCACGTGAGACCGCCGGGCTCGGGGGTGCCGACCCACGGGAGTACGGCGCTGTCGAACACATCTGCATCGATGGTGACGTAGACGGTCTCGGTGAGGGCGGATGTCAGTTTGCCCAGCCAGGTGTTGGTGTCTCCCTGCGGCGGCCAGAACACGACGGGCAGGTCTTCTTCCGTAATGAGTTGTCGTTCCGCGCTTGAGAGGCTCCTCACGCCTGCCTGAGCCGCGGGGCACAGTTCGCGTATCCTGCGCATGACAGTTGCCTGGCTGAACCGCGCCCCGAGATAGTCGTCCCGCAGGTCCGCATGCGCATCGAGTTGCAGCACGGACAGTCCATCGTACCTCTCAACGAGGGCCTGGACGGCCCCTATCGTTATGGTGTGTTCGCCGCCCAGCATGACGGGAACCTTGTCCCGGTCAAGCCAGCGGCCTATTTCGTCCTTGACGGTGGCAACCATGCACTCGGGTCCGCTGAGGTCGGGAGCCAGCTCGTCGACCGTGCAGATGCCGGCGCGGGACACATCGGCATCGAGTTCATGGTCGTACAGCTCCAGCAAGCGGGAACTCTCTATGATGCTGAGTGGCCCTTGGCGAGTCCCGGAAAGCCACTCGGTAGTGGCCTCATAGGGCACCGGGACCACGACATAGCGCGAGGCGGAGATATCAGCTATAGACGAAGGCAGGCCCGCGAACGAGAAGCTGGATTGCGGAATCCCCCCTTCATGACCCATTGTACGTAAAACGCGAGGGATTCTCGCTGTCCGGGCTCGAACGCGACCACTCGCGCTCGGCGAGGGATACGCGCCAGTGTGTCAGCCGGAGGCGCTTTCGCAGGTCCTGGACCGCGACCCCGGTGTCGAAATCCTTGCACGAGAACACATCGATGTTCACGTAGGACCGCTCCACGAAGGTATGTATTGCTATATGGCTCTCGGCGAGAAAGACAAATCCCGAGATGCCCCACTCATCCGGCTCGCAGTCTGCGTAGCGGATGATGTGCGGCTCCGATATCCGTGTCATCCCTATCTTGGACGGATAGTCGGTCAGCAGCTCGCGAAGGAACTCCTCATTCTGGAGGAGGTCCTTGCTTTCCGAGTATCCGTCAATCAATAGTTGCATAGGAGTCTCTCAATACCATGAGAGTCAACATGTGTCGACGCAAACGCGAACTCGGCACGCCATCGAGCGCGCTACGGTTCGACAGCAACCCCACCCAGGTACTGCTCTACAATCTCCATTGCACAGTACTTGCCGCACATACTGCACGCGCGCTCGTTCGTAGGAGTCTTGGCGTGCCCTTTGCGTGAGAGCTCCGGCACCAGGGCAAGCTCGGCCTGTGCGGGCCAATCGAGGTCCTTTCTGGCTCTGGACATCTTTCGGTCCCACTCAAGAGCTCCGGGAACGCCCTTGACTATGTCCGCTGCATGAGCGGCAATCATGGAGGCGATAACGCCATCGCGAACATCATCTTCGTCCGGGAGAGAAAGATGCTCCGACGGTGTGACGTAGCAGAGGAAATCCGCGCCGGCGCCTGCGGCTATGGCCCCACCGATAGCTCCCGTGATGTGATCATAGCCCGCGCCGATATCGGTCACCAGCGGCCCGAGGACGTAGAACGGGGCGCCCTGGCACAGTGTCTTCTGCATCTGCACGTTGGCCACAATCTGGTCCATGGGTACGTGGCCGGGCCCCTCTACAAACACCTGCACATCGGCGGCGCGTGCTCTCTGGACCAGCTCGCCAAGGATGATCAGTTCCTGGAATTGCGCCCTGTCGCTCGCATCCACAATAGAGCCGGGCCGCAAGCCGTCTCCGAGGCTGAGTGCGAAACCGTAGGTGCGGGCGAGTTCGAGAAGCCGGTCGAAGTACTCGTAGAAAGGGTTCTCGCGCTCGTTGTGCAGGATCCACCCGGTGAGGAATGCTCCGCCGCGCGAGACTATGTTGGTGAGCCTGCCCTGGCTTCGCAGACGCTCGATTGACGACTGGGTCACGCCACAGTGGATGGTCATGAAGTCCACGCCATCCTTTGCGTGTGTCTCCACCGAGCCGAACAGATCATCCGGGGTCAAGTCCACAACGGAACCCCGGCTCTCGATTGCCTGGATAGCCGCCTGATAGATGGGGACCGTTCCGAACGGTACGGTGCACGCGGGGACAAGCACACGGCGAATCGCACTGATATCGCCACCCGTGCTCAGGTCCATCACAGCGTCCGCGCCGCAGTCCACAGCAACGTGCATCTTGCGCAGTTCGGTGCTGACATCGCAGGAGTCGGACGACGTACCGATGTTGGCGTTGACCTTTGTGCGAAGGCCCTTGCCTATGCCGCGAGGGTGCAGGGAATGGTGGATGGGGTTCGCGGGAATGACGATGGTGCCATCGACAAGGCCGGACAGTACAGACTCTACACTGATACTCTCCGCGCGAGCGACGTATTCCGCCTCTGGCGTAGAGGCACCTTTCTTGGCACGTTCGATTAGAGTCATGCTAACGGAATCGTGAAGCGCCTGCATCTCCCCACCGCCGCAACGCCAAAATTTAGCACAACGGACGTACGAATGCAAACGAGCCGGCCCGTCCGCGGAAGCTCTGTCACATGTGGTCGGGAGCAGAGACACCCATCAGGGCCAGGGTTCTTGCAAGCACAATCTTGGTGGCGTTGACGAGGCTCAGTCGAGCCTGGGTCAGTCGAGTGTCGTCTGTCAGAACCCGGCACTGTTTGTAGAACGCGTGAAACGCGGTCGCGAGTTCCTGGGCGTAGTACGGCAACTGGTGTGGCTCAAGTGTGCGGGCAACCTCATCCACGACTTCAGGGAGGCGGGAGAGAACCCGTAGAAGCGTAAGCTCGGCCTCATCGGTCAGCAAGCCGGTGTCGGGTGCTTCCTCGATGACGACAGCCTGTTCCTGCGCGTGCCTCAGGATACTGGCGATGCGTGCGTGCGCGTACTGAACGTAGTACACGGGATTGTCCGCAGACTGCCGTTTGGCCAGCTCGATATCGAAGTCCATCTGGCTGTCAGGAGAGCGCGACAGGAAGATGTAGCGGCATGCAGCTACCCCGACTTCATCCATCAACTCACGGAGTGAGACGACGTCGCCGCTCCGCTTGGAAGCCCTCACGATTTCCTCTCCCCGGCGGAGCGTCACCAACTGACAGGTGAGAACGGTCAACTGCTCAGGGTCTTTGCCCAGCGTCTTGACGACGGCCTTCATCCTAGGGATATGTCCCTGGTGGTCGGCGCCCCAGATATCAATAACCCGGTCATACCCTCGTCGCACGAACTTGTCGTAGTGGTAGGCGACGTCGGAGGCGAAATACGTCGGGCTGCCATCGCTGCGCACCAGGACGTTGTCCTTGTCCTCTCCAAGCAGACTGGACTCAAACCAGACTGCGCCCTCGCGTTCCGCGACGTATCCTCCATCGCGCAGGAGACCCATTGCCTCTGCATACTCGCCACTCTCGTACAGGGACCTCTCGCTGAACCATTCGTCGAATTCCACATTGAGAGCGGCCAGGTCGTTCCGGATGCCGTCCGTGAGCATGGCCGTGCCGATGTCGCAGAGCGCCTGCGTCCCTTCGTCCTCCGGCATATCCGCGAAACGCCGGCCGTGAGCGTCGACTATGGAGCGGGCCAGGTCGACGACGTAGTCACCAAGGTAGGCGTCAGCCGGCATCTGCACGTCGTCGCCAAGAGACTGGCGATAGCGGGCGTAGAGCGACTTGCCGAAGGTGCGAATCTGATTGCCTGTGTCGTTGAGGTAGTATTCGCAGTCAACTTTGTAACCGGCTGCGTCGAGAACATTCGCGAGCGTGCTGCCCAGCACCGCGCCCCGGCCGTGGCCTATGTGAAGAGGACCGGTCGGGTTCGCGCTGACGAACTCCACCTGCACGCTCTTGCCGGCGCCGACAGCAACGTTTCCGTATCTATCGGCTGAATCCAGTATGGTGGGGATCATCTCGAAGAGCCAGGTCTGCTTCACTGTGAAGTTGATGAAACCCGGTGCGGCCACGCTGACAGAAGCAATCTCGTCGATGGGCTCGAGGCGGCGGACGATGATGTGGGCGAGCTGGAGCGGACTCGTCCGCACGGAGCGGGCGAGTTTCAACGCGATTCCGGACGCGAAGTCACCGTGCGCCGGGTCTTGAGGGCGTTCGATGAGCACTTCCGGCAGCGTCGTGAACGCGATGTCGCCGCTCTCCTGAGCACTCTGAATGGCGTCTCGCAGGCTGTCCGCCAGCTTCGTTCTTAGCATAGTGTCTAACTCCACTCTACGTTGTCGCGCCAGAGCTCCGCCACCCTTTCTCTCACAGCAGCGTATTCGGCCGCGCTGTCGAAGCGGCTATCATCAATCAGCCGTAGAGCCTCGCTGCGTGCCGCATCCAGCATTGACAGGTCTGTAAGTGTAGCAACTCTGAGTTCCGGCAGGCCAGTCTGCTGCGTTCCGAGGAAATCACCGGGCCCTCGTAGCTCCAAGTCGTGGCGGGCGAGGGCGAACCCGTCATTCGTAGCCTCTACAACTTGCAGGCGTTTACGCGCGGCAGTGGAGGGGGCATCAGACACGAGTATGCAGTAGCTCCTCTCGGTACCGCGACCCACACGGCCGCGCAGCTGGTGCAGTTGGGACAGGCCGAAACGTTCTGCCCCGAGTACGATCATGACTGTCGCGTTGGGCACATCAATCCCTACCTCAACCACCGTAGTGCTGACAAGGATGTCGATGGACGCGTCGCGGAAACTCCGCATGACCTCGTCCTTCTGCTTGGGCGCAAGCCCACCGTGCAGCAGCCCCAGTCGCAAGTCAGGGAAGGCAACCTCGTGCAGGCGCTGGTACTCCTCCGTGGCAGCTTTGGCCTCCAGTTTGGGCGATTCGCTGATGAGAGGGCATATGACATAAGCCTGTCGGCCTTCGCGTATCTGGCTCCTCAAGAAGCGGTATAGACGGTCCATCTGTGAGGAGGACATGACACGCGTGACGGTCTTCTGCCGGCCTGGAGGAAGCGAGTTTATGACCGAGAGGTCCAGGTCGCCATATACGGCGAGCGCCAGGCTTCTCGGAATCGGGGTCGCTGTCATCACCAGTACGTGCGGATTGAATCCTTTCTGGCGTAGTCCTCCGCGTTGCAGCACTCCGAAACGGTGTTGCTCGTCTACAATGGCCAGGCCCAGCCTCTTGAACTCTACCTCGCGCTGGATGAGCGCCTGGGTTCCGACCACTATGTCCACGTCGCCGCTGGCCAGCTGAGCGTGCACGCGCCGGCGGTTGGCTGCTGTGAGACTGCCGGTGAGCAAGGCGAGTGTAGTCTGATGCCCGCCCACATCGCCAATCGCGCGAATCGGGTTGCGAAGCAACTCCACCGCAGGGTTGTCGCCTGACGGAGCAAGGTCCTCATTGTCGTGCCCTCTGTCTCCTCGCAGGAGCGATTCTATGGTCCTGAAGTGTTGCTCCGCGAGGACCTCCGTCGGGGCCATCAGCGCTCCCTGCAGACCATTGGAGACTGCCAGAAGAATGGCCGCCAGCGCCACTACCGTCTTGCCGCTGCCCACCTCTCCCTGCAGCAGTCGCGACATCGCCACCGGGCGGGCAATGTCGTGCTCAATCTCCTCCAGCACTCTCTGTTGCGCGGAGGTGAGGGTGAATGGGAGGCTCTTTGTGTACGCGTCGAGAAGCGAGCGGTCAATTGCCAGAGGGATTCCCGGCTGGCTGTGTTGCCAGTATCGCTTTGTCATCAGCAAGCCGAGTTGGAGAGACAGCAAGTCGTCAAAAGTGAGCCGCTGCCTTGCCATGGCGGCACGCTCTAGGCTGGAAGGGAAATGAGCCTCGTGCACGGCATCAGACAGCGGCATAAGGTGCTGGCGCGCAGCTATCTCTGCCGGCAGATACTCTGCGAGGTCGGGCGCGGACCGCTCAAGGGCCTCCACCATCCACTTGCGCATCTGACGGGCTGACAGTCCGCTGGTGAGCGGGTAGACGGGCACCAGACGCCCGGTGTGTATCCCGGCAGAGTCCGCGGGTTCCCACTCGGGTGACTCAATGACCTTCTCACCGCGGAACAGGTGGACAGTGCCACTGACAACGATTTCCCTGTTTGCAGGCAAGTTGCGCGCAATCCATGGTTGGTTGAACCAGATTATCCTCACCATGCCGGTCTCGTCGCGGAGATAAGCCTCTGTACCCGGCCTACTTCCGAAGGGCGTCACCCGGACGCGTACCACGGTGCCGATGATTGTCTGCTCTGTGTCTACCTGGAGCTCAGAAACGCGCCTGATTTGTGTGTAGTCGAGATATCGTCGCGGCAGGAGATAGACGAAATCGACAATCGTCGACACGCCCAGGCGGGCGAGGTTGGCTGCGGTTTTCGTGGAGACTCCCCGCAAGGCGGTGACCGGCTTGCGAGACCTGCCTGGTGGAATGGGGGCGTGGCTGTCGGGGCCTTCCGGCGGCACGTCGCTCGACGTGTGCGATGAAGTTGCGACCCGGTCAACTCCGGCTTGCCGCTGCACCTGTACGGCATCTCGTTTGTCCGGTCCCGGCTGTGGGTCAACAGCCTGCATCGTTGTCTGTACCCAGCTTTCCCTCCGCGGTTTCTGCCAGCCGCGATAGCCCACCTTGTCTTTCCGCAGAGACCGCAACTGGCGTGTCACAGCGGGTGAAATGGAGGAGGCATGCTCATCGAGCAAGGTGGAGGCGTATGCGTCTAGTCCTCCGACAACTGCCGAATCAGCGAAGCCTTTGGCAGCCTCGAGGACAAGAATCTTGCGCAGTGCCTCTATGACTTGCGTATCTGCCACAACAGCGTGCCGACCTTCAAGATCGTGATGCCACGGGGGCTTGGACGGAAGCAGTCTACGCTATTCCAAGTGGGAGCGACACCGTCGGCAATGAGGAGCGACTGACGGCACCCAGCGTGTGGAACTGCCGCTCCGTGGACCGAGGCCGCGCTATTCGATGGAGATGATGAAATCGTAATGCGGCTGGCCGCCGTCGACGAGTTCGACTTCGATGTGGTGACGGTCTCGTATCCTGCCCGCAATGTCTTTCGCTGTAGCGGGTTCAACCTCCGCGCCGGAGTAAAGGGTGACCAGTTCGGCGTCCGACACGCCGGACTTCTTCAGGGCCTCCAGCACGACCTCGTCGAGGATGTTGTTGGTGGCCACGAGTTTGTTGCCGTTCCTGATAGCGATGAACTGCCCCTTGCGCACCTGGATGCCGTCCATCTGAGTCCTGCGCACGGCACGAGTGACCTCCACTGTCGTCACGGATTTCAGGGCTTCGGTCATGGCCGCAGTGTTCTCGTCGGCACTGAGGTCATAGTTGAATGCCAGGAGTGCGGAAACGCCCTGCGGTATCGTCCTGGAGGGGACGACTCTCACTGTCTTCGAACTGACGGAGTCGACTTGTGATGCCGTCAATACGATGTTCTTGTTGTTTGGCAGGAGAATAACGTTGTCCGAAGGGGCCATGTCCACTGCCTGGAGTATCTGCCGGACGCTCGGGTTCATCGTCTGCCCGCCGGGCACGACAATGGTTGCCCCGAGGCTGTTGAATACGTCAAAGAGCCCGTCACCGGACGCAATGGTCAATATCGCCGTGTCGACTTGCGGCAGACGGGACCGCTGAAGCTTGACGAACTCCTCGTACTGGTCGTCCATGTTGTGCACCTCTATCTGGTGAAGAGTGCCCAACTTGGCGGCGAAGTTCAGGACGTCGCCGGGATGGAAAGAGTGGACATGAACACGTACGACCGAGCTGTCGGAGGAACCGTCTGTGGCTATGACGAGTGACTGCCCCATCTTCCCCAGCTTCCTGGACAACTTGTCGACGTCGATGTCTTTTCCATCGATGATGAAGTTGGTGCAGTAGCCGTACGGGACTTCCACCTGGGTGCTTGTGCTGGGTGATTTCTGAATCGCTTCCACATCTGCGACGACGAGCACAGGGCGGGCCTCCTGCTGTTCCTGGGGCTTGCCGTTGAGCGACGACAATGCTCCGTCGAGCAGTACGTACAGCCCCTGCGCCCCTGCATCGACGACGCCGGCCTCTTTGAGTACGGGAAGGAGATCGGGAGTAGATGCCACCGACCGACGCGCCGCCTCAACAACACCCTCGAGGATCGCCACAAACGCGGTGTCGTCGGCGTCTGCCGCGAGACGTGCCGCCTCAGCGACATCACGTAGTACCGTCAGGATCGTGCCTTCAACAGGATGAACAAGACCCTCGTAGGCGGTCGAGAAAGCCTTCGCGAGCGCCTCGGCCAGCTCGGAGCCGTCAATAGTGTCCTTGCCTTCGAGCGTGTCGGCGAAACCACGCCACACCTGAGAAAGGATAACTCCGGAGTTGCCGCGCGCCCCCATCAGGGCCCCGTACGCCATCGAGCGCGCCACAGCTCCAACGCCCTGGCCGTTCACGGTTGTTCCTTCCTCAACCGCCGAACGCATCGTCAGGAGCATGTTGGTGCCGGTGTCACCGTCCGGTACGGGGAAGACGTTGATGGCGTTGATGTCGGGCGCCGCTCGCTCGAGCCACCGTGTGCCCACCGAGAACATCTTCCTGAAGGTCTTGCCGTCGACAGACCTGGCTGTTGTATTGTTCATAATGGGATTTCTTGCCGCGTGGGGCCGTTCGTGGTACTATCTCATTCTAGTCCGTGTCAATGCAAACGTAAAGCAGGAACTGTTCATGAAGTGCGACGTCTGTGGCAAGCAACCCACGTATGGCAACAAGGTCAGTCACTCCAAGCGGCACACGCGGAGACGCTGGCTTCCGAATGTCCATCGTACCACTCTAGTCCTGGATGGGACTCCGTATTCAATCAAGATTTGTACCCGCTGCCTCAGGACTCAATACAAGACACGCGCTCGCGCGTAGTCGGTGTCATTCGAGGACCTGAGGACAGTCCCTCCCAACGTCAACGTGATTCAGTCGGTTGCGTTGCTCCGTGCCCGTGATTCTTCGAGGCGAACGTGCGCTCTTCTGAGCGCGTCCTTCACGCGGCGCGGCGCAGTGCCGCCCGGGACATCACGTGACATTAGCGATGTCTCCAGGGACAATTCAAGCACATCTTTCTCGAACAGCGGCGAGAACCTCCTGTATTCTTCAAGCGATAGTTGTCCCAGGGCTTTGCCCTGGGAAGTGGTGTGGCGAGTCAGTGCTGCGGCAATGCCGTGGGCGGCCCGAAATGCCAGGCCTTTCTTCACCAGATAGTCCGCAACATCAGTCGCGAGAACGTAGTCCTGAATGGCAGCCCGCATGCGGTCGCCGTGCACTTCGATTGACCGCACGATGTCGCTGCATACCGCGAGAGTACCCTTGAGACTGTCCGCGGTGTCAAAGAGGTGCACCTTATCCTCCTGCAGGTCCCTATTATAGGACAGTGGCAGGGCCTTGAGCGTTGTCAGAATGGCGACGAGGTTGCCATAAACGCGCCCTGTCTTGCCCCTGGCGAGCTCCGCAAGGTCCGGGTTCCGTTTCTGCGGCATGATGCTCGAGCCTGTGGTGAAGCCCTCTCCGATGGTGATGAATCCGAACTCGGAGCTTGACCACAGTACCATCTCCTCGGCCAGCCGCGACACGTGCATCATGGTGATTGCCCCGCACGCGTTGAACTCGGCAACGAAGTCACGGTCGGACACAGCGTCCATGCTGTTCTGGCTGATGTGAGCGAACCCGAGCTCGTGCGCTACATACTCCCGGTCTATGGGGTAGGGAACGCCGGCGAGAGCACCGCTTCCCAGGGGGAGCACGTTGACACGCTTCATGCAGTCGTCGAGTCTCTCCTCATCGCGGGAGAACATCTCGAAGTACGCCAGCAGATGGTGGGCGAACAAGACTGGTTGCGCCTGCTGCAGATGCGTGTAGCCGGCCATGACCACGTCGCTGTTCCGCTCGGCAAGCTCGAGCAACGCCTGACGGACTTGTCGGAGACCGCCCAGGATTTCGATGATTTCGTCGCGGACATACATGCGCACGTCCACGGCGACCTGGTCGTTGCGCGACCGTCCGGTATGCAGCCTGCCCGCGACTTCCCCCACGATTTCAAACAGCCGTGCCTCGACGGCCATGTGGATGTCCTCATCCGCCGGCTTGAAGACGAACTGTCCGCCTTCTATCTCCCCGCGCACGACTTCCAGCCCCCGCACAAGCTCAGTCGCGTCGGCGGCGGAGATGATTCCCTGACGCCCGAGCATGCGCGCATGGGCCACGCTTCCCGCGATGTCCTGACGGTACAGTCGCCGGTCGAACTCCAGCGAGCCGACGTAGTCCTGCACCCTACGGCTCTTCGATTCGAGCATTGCTACTTGCCCGCGTCGGTCTGCGCCCGCGCCTGGATGCGGTTGGGCAATCCCCACAGGCGGATGAATCCCGGCGAGTCGGACTGGTCAAATGTATCACCTTTATCATAGGTTGCAAGTCCGAAATCGTAGAGTGAGAACCGTGACTTGCGACCGATGACAGTGCAGTTGCCCTTGAACAGCTTCATGCGCACCGTGCCGCTGACGAACTCCTGTGTGCTGTCCACAAACGCTGCAAGGTTCCGACGAAGTCCGCCGAACCACAGTCCGTTGTAGATGATGTCGGAGTAGGTCCCCGCGACGTAGGCCTTGAACCGGAGCTGGTCCTTCGTCATCACGAGGTTCTGCAGCGCCGCGTGGGCCTTCAACAGCACTGTGGCGGCAGGCGCCTCGTATATCTCACGCGACTTGATGCCGACCAGCCTGTTCTCCACGTGGTCGACTCTACCAACGCCGTGTTCTCCGGCGATGGCGTGCAGGGCCTCAACTAGCTTCACGCCGCTCATGCGGACGCCATCAAGCGCTACGGGGATTCCGCCCTCGAACTCAACCTCCACGTACGCCGGGGCGTCCGGCGCCTCGGAGGGGTCCTTCGTCCAGAGGTAGACATCAGCAGGCGGCTCGTTCCACGGGTCCTCGAGGACGCCTGTCTCAATGCTCCGGCCCCAGAGATTCTCATCTATGGAGTACGGGCTCTTCTTCGTTACGGGCACCGGAATCGAGTGCTTGTTCGTATATGTGATGAGCTCTTCGCGGGTCAGACCCCACTCCCGGGCGGGGGCGATGATGCGCAGTTCCGGAGCCAGCGTTCCAACTCCCACGTCGAGCCGGACCTGGTCGTTGCCTTTTCCGGTGCACCCGTGCGCCACCGCAACGGCGCCCTTCTCTCGCGCAACCTGCACCAACAGTTTCGCAATCAGTGGCCGTCCGATGGCCGTGGCGAGCGAGTACTCGCCTTCATAGACAGCGTCCGCCTTGAGAGACGGGAACACGAAATCCGTGATGAACTCTTCCCTCGCGTCGGCAACAACTGCGTCGACAGCGCCGAGATCGAGCGCCTTCTGACGTATCGCCTCCATGTTGGGGACGTTGCCGATATCCACGGTGAAAGTCACTACATCCAGATTGTATTGCTCGCGTATCCACTTCACTGCGACGGACGTGTCCAGTCCTCCGGAATACGCAAGTACCGCCTTGTCAGCCATTGGGCCTCCTTCAGAGAGAGGACAGAACGGTCCTCAGAATCCGCACTGCTTCGTCGATCTCCTCGTTGCTGGTGATCAAGGGTGGCATGAATCGCAGCGTGTTGGGGCGCACCCTGTTGAGCAGGAGTCCGGCATTCAGACAGCGCAGGTTGACCTCGTCGGCTATGTCCTCCTTGAAGTCAAGCGCTATCAGCAGCCCCCGCCCCCTTGTCTCCACCGCGACGTCGAAATCCGCCATGATTCCGTCAAGCTGTTGCATGAAGTGCTCGCCGGCGCGTTTCACACTGGCGCAGAGATCATGCTGGATGACGTAGGTCATCACCGCGTGGCCTGCCGCGCACGCGAGAGGGTTGCCTCCGAAGGTCCCGCCGTGGTCGCCGGGCTGGAACGCCGAAGCCTTCTCCGTGGCAAGGATCGCACCGATGGGCACACCGGAGCCTAGCCCTTTCGCAAGGCTCATGATGTCCGGCTCGATCCCGAACTGCTCATAGGCAAACAGCGTCCCGGTCCTGGCGACTCCTGTCTGAACCTCGTCAAGTATGAGGAGAAGCCCCCGCTCATCGCACCAGTCCCGCACCTTGCGGAGGTAGTCCGCATCAGGGATTCGAACGCCGGCCTCGCCCTGGATGGGCTCAACCATGACCGCACAGGTCTGTGATGTCGTCCCGGCCTTGATTGCCTCGACGTCGTTCCACTCCACATTCACGAAACCGACTGGCACGGGAGCGTATAGCTCCTGATATTTCGGCTGGGCGGTAGCGGCCGTCATGGCGAGGGTGCGGCCGTGGAAGGAGTGTCCCACGGTAATGACCTCATACGCGCCATCTAGATGCAGCTTGCCGTAGCGCCTCGCCAGCTTGACTGCGCCCTCGACGGCCTCGACTCCACTGTTGGCGAAAAAGGCCCTGTCGAGGCAACTGTTCTCTATGAGCACCTGGGCGAGCTGCAGTTGGGGCACGGTGTAGAACTGGTTGGATGTGTGGATGAGCGTCCTGGCCTGTCGCTCGATGGCTTCGACGAGTGCCGGGTGGCAATGGCCGAGGGTGTTCACCGCCCAGCCGCCGACAAAGTCGAGGTACTGTTTGCCGTGGTCGTCCCACACTCGTACGCCCTCTCCACGGACCAGAGTGACGGGCACCCTGCGGAAGGTACGCAGATACAGGCGCTCTTCGATTTCAGGCCAGTTCATCTCTGACAATGGATGTCCCTCCAACACTATGGTCGAATTCGCGCAGCAACGCGTGCTCCGCGGTCCCGTCTATGATACGCGCCTCGGCTACTGACCGCGACGCCGCGGCACACGCCCGTGCCTTCGGAAGCATTCCACCCTGCACGACGCCGTCAGCCATGAGTTGGCGCACAGCGGACACGGTGAGCCGCGAAAGCACCTGCTTGCGCCCGTCAAGTATGCCGGGAACGTCGGTGAGAAACACGAGCCGGGAGGCTCCGGTGGCGATAGCAAGCTCCGCAGCTACGTCGTCCGCGTTGACGTTGAGAAAGGTCTCGCTGCCCTCGTGCACTCCATGGCACAAGGGGGCGACCACCGGCAGGAAACCTTCGTTCAAGAGTGCAGACAACAGGTGCGTGTCAACCTGTGCTATCTCGCCCACGTAGCCAAGCTCCGGCTGGCGAATCTCCGCGGAAATGAGGCCGGCATCCAACCCGGCGATGCCCACAGCCCTACCGCCCAACGCGTTCAACTGCAGTACCAGACGCTTGTTCACCAACCCTGCCAGAACCGCTGCGACCACGCCTAGTTCGTCCTCTCCCGTAACCCTTAGCCCACCTACGAAGCGAGACTCCAGACCTAGGCGTGATGACCACTGGCTGACCTCACTGCCGCCACCGTGCACGACAATCACCCTCTCGGAGCGTTTCTGAAGCGAGACAAGGTCTGCCAGAGAGGTATCGCTTTGCCCGAGGGTGCTCCCGCCTATCTTGACGACTACTGTGTGTCCAGTCAACAGTGTTCCGCGCTACGTGGTGTAGGAAGCGTTAATGGTAACATAATCTGGAGACAGGTCACAGCCCCAAGCAGTCGCGGTCCCAGACCCGAGTTGAAGCCCGATCAGCACCTCGACCGTGGCGGATTCCATCGACTTCCTCAGGTCGGCCTCACTGAATGCCAGCGGCATCCCCCGCGACATCACCGGGACGCCATTGAGGGACAGACTCACCAGCAGAGGGTCGATCTCCGCTCCGCTGCGCCCTGCGGCGCAGACAATCCTGCCCCAGTTGGGGTCCGCGCCGTGAATCGCGGCCTTCACGAGTGGCGAGCTTGCCACCGTCCGGGCCGCTATTCGCGCGTCAGCGATGCTCCGGGCTCCGACAACGGACACTTCGATGAGCTTGCCGGCGCCCTCGCCATCCGCTGCTATGGCCCTCGCCATGTGCTCACAGACGAACGCAAGTGCTTCCTCGAACGCATGTCCGGTCTTCTCATCCAGCTGCTCGTTTCCGGCCAGCCCGTTGGCGAGCACGAATACCGTGTCGCTCGGGCTGGTGTCTCCGTCAACAGATACCATGTTCAGGGTGCGGTCGACGCTCCGGCCAAGAGCCGTCCGCAGGAACCCGCGGTCAACGCAGGCGTCAGTGGTGACGAAGCAGAGCATGGTGCCCATGTTCGGGTGAATCATCCCCGAGCCCTTGGCTGCAGCGCCGATGACCGCGCGCCCGCCCGGGACATCAACTGCGACGGCAATCTCTTTGGGCCTCGTGTCGGTTGTCATGATGGCGCGGGCAAAGGAGTGCCCGTTTGCCTTGCGTAGGTCGATCTTGCCGAGCCCGTCCTTGATGCGGTCCAGCGGCAGAAACGTCCCAATTACGCCTGTGCTCGCCACAAGCACGTCGTCGCCGTGAAGCCCCAGTTTCGCAGCGGCCATTGAGGCCATTGACTCCGCATCCCGGAGGCCGCGTTCGCCCGTGCACGCATTGGCGCATCCGGAATTGACCACGACGGCGCTGGCGCTTCCGCGCGCCACTCGGTGCTCCGACACCTGGACCGGCGCCGACCGGATTGTGTTCCTGGTGAACACTCCCGCAGCTGTGGCAGGGACTGCCGACGCAAGGAGGCCGACGTCGTGCTTGCCGGGATACTTTATGCCCGCAGCGGCCGTCCCGGCTTTGAATCCTTTGGGCGAAGTGACCTGCCCGTCGTCAATCGTCGTGAACATATGATGTAGCTCCTGCTGAACGACATTGTAACCGATGAGGTGCAGCTTGTGTCAGAGTGCGAGTTCGGTGTGCGCCGCCTCAGCCTTTAGCATGGGACGTGCGATGGTCTATAATGGTGCACTCGCGGCGGACTGCACCCGAAGGCAGCTGTGCATGTGTGGTCGCGCTGATCAGAGAGAATTGCTATGTCTTGGCGAACGCTTTCGAGTACTCTGCCCCCCGGCCGCTACTACCTGTCCGGCGCCGATGCCATCGTGGAGGGTGCAGTTGCCGCTCGATGCGGTTATTTCGCCGGCTACCCTATTACGCCCACGACCGAAGTTCTGGAGCGCATAGCCGTTCGCTTCCCCGAGGAGGGAGCCGCCTTCATGCAGATGGAGGATGAGATTGCCTCAGTCTGTTCATGCATCGGTGCGTCCTGGGCCGGAGTCAAGGCGATGACCGTTACCTCCGGGCCGGGTTTCAGCCTGATGCAGGAGGGCATCGGGCACGCCATAATGACGGAGGCTCCGCTGGTGGTTGTGGATGGGCAGCGTGCCGGTCCGAGCACAGGTCAGGTGACAGTCGGAGCAGGCGACGTGATGCAGGCGCGCTGGGGCACCCACGGCGGCATTCCCACCATAGCTCTGGCGCCGTGGTCGGTCCAGGAGCTGTACGATGGTACGATTCGGGCCTTCAATCTTGCCGAGCAGTACCGGGTGCCGGTGCTCTTCATGGCCGAGGCGGCGACTACCCATCTGAACGAGCCCCTTGAGATTCCTTCCGAGGTGCGGCTCTTTGAGCGCGACAAGAGCCCGGGGCAGCCGCCGTTTGGGTGCGAATCGCCGGATGGCGTGCCTCCCATGCCCAGCTTTGGCGAAGGAGAGAAACTGCTGGTTACTGGTTCAACCCACGACCCGAGGGGATATCGGCGCACCGCTGACCCAACCACCGAGAGGGTACTCACGGGTCGTCTCTACAACAAGATAATGATGCACGTCTCCGACATTGCCGAAGTGGAGGAATACTATCTGGACGACGCGGAGCTGGCGGTGGCCGCCTACGGCTTCACCGCGCGGAGCGCGCTGGCGGCTGTAGAGCAGTTGCGGCAGGAAGGCCTGAAGGTTGGGCTGCTGAGGTTGAAGACACTCTGGCCGTTTCCTGCTGAGGCTGTGGCGAAGATTGGGAAGAGAGTGAAGACGATGCTTGTGCCCGAGATGAATCTGGGACAACTCGTTCACGTTGTCTCAGCCTCTGCTCCGTGCAAGGTAGTCCCCTACAACCAGATGGACGGAACGGTAATCTATCCTTCAGCCATTGCTGAGGCGCTAAGGAAGGCTTGCCCATGAGCGCAGACTGGCGGAAGTATCTACGCCCCGGCGTCACGCTGCCGTTCTGCCCGGGCTGCGGTCACCGTCTTCTTCTGAAGCACATTCTTGTGGCGGTGGACGAGTTGGGACTCGACTTCGACCAGATGCTCTTCGTGTCGGGCATTGGGTGTGCGGGCTGGATTCCCAGTCCGTGCTTCAATGCCGATACGCTGCACTGCCTGCATGGCAGGGCTGTGCCTTTCGCTGTCGGGGCAAAGCATGCCAACCCGAAGCTGACGACGGTCGTGGTGAGCGGCGATGGCGACCTTGTCGACATTGGCGGGAACCATCTCATCCACGCTGCCCGGCGGGATGAGGATATAACGGTCATATGCGCCAACAACATGAACTACGGCATGACCGGCGGCCAGGTCTGCTCGACGACTCCAATAGGGGCGACGACGCACACGACGCCGCGGGGCAATACCTGGCGCCCGTTCGACCTCTGTGCGCTTGTTCGAGGCGCAGGTGGCAAGTACGCGGCCCGATATCTGGTGACTCAGGGAGACGCACTTGTGGCGGCCATCAAGCGGGCGATACAGACGCCCGGATTCATGTTCGTGGAGGCGCTGTCACCGTGTCCGACGCAGTTCGGGAGACAGAATCGCATGGACAGCATCAAGGAAGCCTACCAGTATGTCGAGGCGATGACACTGCCGCTTGAGCGGGCATCCTCCGGGGAAGACCGTGACAGGGCGCCGGTATTGCTCACCGGCGAGTTTGAGAATGACTGAAAGCAAGCAGATTCTGTTGTGTGGGGTGGGTGGTCAGGGAATCGTCACGGCCGGTGGGCTGCTTGGTGCCGCCGCATTCGGCGAGGGCCGGCATGTTTCCGGCACCAGCTCATACGGCGCCGCCGCGCGCGGGGGCGAATGCAGGGCGGAGGTTGTGATTTCGGCCTCTCCTGTCTCGTTTCCTTTCGTGACTAGAGCAGACCTCCTTGTCGCCCTCTCGCAGTCAGCGTATGACAGATACCTCCCGTGGACGGCCGAGTCCTCCGGAGTCGTCTTTCACGACACACTTCTGGTATCGCCCGCGGCTACGGCAACCCAGCGACACATCGGCATTTCCGCGACGCAGTCGACCGAGGAGGTCCTGGGAACCAGGCTCGGTGCGAACATCGTTATGCTTGCTGCTGTTGTAGAGGTTGTCGGCCCTATCGGCAAAGAATCGCTTCTCAAGGTGATTTCGGAGCGTTCGTCGGACCGTTTTCGGGATCGCAATTTGCGCGCTGCTGAACTCGGATTTGCACTCGGCAGCCAGGTCTCCAAAGACTGCTAGGCAATTCCACGGCACCGACACCGCAGTGCTAGAATCTCGATATGAGGGTAGAACATGTCAGGACATTCTAAGTGGTCGACGATCAAGCGACAGAAGGGCGTTGCGGATGCTCGCCGCGGGCAGGTGTTCACGAAGATAGCGCGGGAGATTATCGTAGCCGTTCGCCAGGGGGGACCCAGCCTGGATTCCAATTACCAGCTTCGCCTTGCAATCCAGAAGGCCAAGGACAACAACATGCCTTCGGAGAACGTTGACCGTGCCATCAAGCGGGCGAGCGGCGGCGGCGACGCGGCGAGCCTTGTCGAGTTCAAACTCGAGGGCTACGGCCCCAATGGCGTTGCCGTGCTGGTGGAGGCGTTGAGTGACAATCGCAACCGCACGGTTCAGGAGGTCAGAAGCAGGTTGGTGCGACATGGTGGCAGTCTCGGCGAGACCGGGTGCGTCGCGTGGATGTTTGACACATACGGCCTGATCTCAATCGAGACAGACGAGGACAAGGCGGACGACGTAGCGCTGCAGGCCATCGATGCCGGCGCAGACGATGTGAAGACCGATGGCGGCTACGTTGAGGTGTACACGGACCCGCCCAAGATGGAGGAAGTCAGGAAGGCGCTGGAGCAGGACTTCCACGTGGTTTCGGCGGAGGTCTCCATGGTTCCCAAGATATCGGTCATGCTGGAAGAGGCGAAGGCGCTGCAGATACTTCACTTCATTGACCAGATTGAGCAACTTGACGACGTCCAGCGTGTGTACTCGAACGCTGACTTCCCGGACTCGGCCCTGGAGAAAATGGGGCAGGCCTAGCAGGATGCGCGTCCTCGGCATTGATCCGGGTACCGTGATGACAGGGTATGGAGTTGTCGAGGGCCCTACCGGCCTACGGCTCGTCGACTGTGGGACGCTTCGCTTCCCGACCCGCGTCCCGATTGAACGCAGGCTCTGGTCGATATTCGAAGGCGTCTGTGGCCTCATCGAGTCCCATCAGCCGGACGAGGTTGCTATCGAGGAGCCGTTCGTCGGCATCAATGTCAGGTCGGCGTTCATGATTGGCAGAGCACAGGCGGTGGCCGTACTCGCGGCGGCGCGCTCGGGTCTGCCTACCGCATACTACTCGCCCGCGGAAGTGAAACAACAGGTCTGCGGATATGGTCGTAGCGACAAGGCACAGGTCCGCACAATGGTGATGCTGGAACTGAGGGTCAAAGACAGTACTCTCGGAACTGACGCTACAGACGCGCTTGCAATCGCTCTGTGTCATATCTGGCGCACGGCGGCGTTGGAGCGCCTGGCAGGAGGGGGGAAGTGATTGCGTTCCTGGACGGAATTGTGGACTTCAAGGGAGCCGACTACGTTGTAATCAACGTAGGAGGCATAGGTTTTCAGGTTCGCACTTCATCACGTACCATCGACGAGATTGGCGAACCGGGCGGGCGCGCTGTGCTGCAGACATGTCTGCTGGTGCGCGATGACTCTCCGGTCCTCTATGGCTTTGGCTCGGATGAAGAGCTCGCGCTGTTTCAGGACCTCATATCCGTGAGTGGCGTCGGGCCTCGGGTCGGCCTCATGCTGCTGGGGTCTCTCAAGCCCGAGGACCTCGCTGCCGCTATCGTACGGGGGGACACCGAGCTGATATCGCGGGTTCCAGGCGTTGGCAAGAGGACCTCTGCCAGGCTGTGTGTTGAGCTGAGTCCAAAGATGGAGCGCTACGTCAAGGGCGTTGCCGGCGCGGCGCGTGAGGGTGATGGGGAGTTGGTTGCGGCACTGACGGCGCTTGGCTACTCTCTCCGAGAGGCAGTGGAGGCTGCACATTCGATGGGAGGGGAACAGGGTCTCCCTCTCGAAGACCGGCTGAAGCTCGCGTTGCGGTCTCTTGCGAGTCGCTGAGGGCCGCTACCGTGGCGGTGTAGCGCCGCGAGTGTCCCGGTGTGTGGCTCACGCAGTAACATGGACCATGAGTTCGAGATAACGTCTGACCTGCGCCTCACCGGGGATCAGCCGCAGGCCGTTGACCTCCTGGTGGACGGATTGTCCCACGGATTTGCCGGGCAGACGCTGCTTGGCGTCACCGGCAGTGGCAAGACGTTCTCCGTGGCCAATGTCATCGCGCGCGTGCAGCGTCCCACGCTGGTCATCTGCCACAACAAGACGCTCGCTGCTCAGCTGGCCGCCGAGTTCCGGGAATTCTTCCAGCACAGCGCCGTCGGCTACTTCGTGAGCTACTACGACTACTACCAGCCCGAGGCGTATATCCCGAGCACCGACACGTACATCGAGAAAGAGACGGACATCAACGACGAGATTGACCGTCTGCGTCATGCCGCGACGAAGTCCTTGTTTGAACGGCGCGATGTCGTCATCGTGGCTTCCGTTTCCTGCATCTACTCGCTCGGCTCGCCGGACGAGTACAAGAGCTTCGCGCTTCCCGTGCTTCGCGGGCAGGCGACCGGATTGCATCGCACCGTCCGCAAGTTGATAGGGATGCAGTACGAGCGCAATGATGTTGATTTGTCGCGAGGCAAGTTTCGGGTCCGTGGGGACACACTCGAACTGTATCCCGCCTACGACGAAACAGCGGTGCGTGTCGAGTTCTGGGGCGACGAGGTGGAACGAATCACAGAGCTCGACCCGGTCACAGGCGAACTCCTCTCAGAGCTTGGCAGGGTGGACATCTATCCCGCGAAGCATTTCGTGACTCCGCAGGACAAGCTGCAGTCAGCTATGCGAGACATTCGCACAGAACTCCAGGAGCGCCTTGACGAACTCCACGCACAGGGCAAAGTCCTGGAAGCTCAACGCCTTGAGTCCCGGACGAGATATGACCTCGAGATGCTCGAAGAGGTTGGCTACTGTTCAGGCGTTGAGAACTACTCGCGCCATCTGCAACAACGCGCTCCGGGGAGTTCCCCCTGGACTCTTCTTGACTACTTCCCCTCTGACTTCCTGCTGATTATCGACGAGTCGCACATGACATTGCCGCAGATTCGGGGCATGTATCATGGCGACCTCGCGCGCAAGCAGGTTCTTGTGGAGCACGGTTTTCGGCTGCCATCGGCCCTGGACAATCGGCCTCTCAGTTTTGAGGAGTTCACCGGCCGCATCAACCAGGTCGTTTACCTCTCTGCCACCCCACGCCAGTACGAGCTGGAGCGAAGTTCTCGTGTTGTGCAACAACTGATACGCCCGACTGGCTTGCTGGAACCGACTGTTGAGGTAAGGCCCACGGTCGGTCAGATAGACGACCTCATGGGCGAGATTCGGGCGCGTGTTGCACGAGGGGAACGCTGCCTCGTCACCACGCTCACCAAGAGGATGGCGGAGGACCTGAGCGAGTACCTTGCGGAACTGGACATCAGCACTCACTACCTGCACTCGGAAATCGACACCCTCGAACGCGTGCAGATACTCCGTGACCTTCGCCTGGGTGTTTACGACGTAGTTGTCGGCATCAACCTTCTGAGAGAGGGGCTCGACCTGCCTGAGGTAAGTCTCGTGGCCATACTGGATGCCGACAAGGAGGGCTTTCTCCGGTCAGCTGAAGCGCTCGTCCAGACCATCGGACGGTCAGCGCGGCATGTCAATGCCCACGCCATTCTGTATGCGGACACGGTAACGGCTTCCATGCAGACCGCGATGGAGGAGACTGCGAGGCGACGTGTGGTGCAGGAGGAGTACAACAGCCGGCACGGAATCACGCCGCAAAGCGTATCCAAGGCCATTCGCGACATTGCGCGGCAGGTACAGGAGGTGGCGGAGCCACTGCGGGCGTATGGAGATCGGCCCGCTACCCCTCGCGAGCTGAACGCGATGTTGAAATCGCTCGAAAGCGAGATGAAACGGGCTGCCCGCAGCCTTGAGTTTGAGAAGGCCGCTCTCTTGCGCGACCGAATCGGCGAGTTGCGCAAGGAGTCCCAGGGTTTGCACCTGAGACGTTGACGCTACCCTCTCTGCACGCTACCCGCCTGTCGTGCCGTTGTTGATCCGAGACGACACCGAACGTAATTCTTCTTATTCCTCTCGCAAACCCCTTCTATTTGAGGACAAAAGGCGCTAAACTTATGGGTTCGAAGTAGATTTCAGGAGCATCATAGTTGTGAATATTGAAGTCATCCAGGGCGATATCACCACCACACTTGCTGACGGCATACTCGTAGGCCTGTGCGAGGATTCCGGGCGTCTTGGCCCGGCGACATCCGCAGTTGCCGCCGTCGACGCGTTGTTGGGTGGGGCAATAGCGACCCTTCTTGACTCGAAGGGTGCCAAGGGGAAGGCAGGCGAGGTAACGGTGCTGCACACGTTGGGGCGCCTGCCGTGCAGGCTTGTGGCCGTGTGCGGGCTTGGGCCGCAGTCGAAAGTCACGATAGACAGTGTGCGTGATGTCGCCGCCGAGGGCAGCCGCGCGCTGCGCAAGCTCGGCGCCACCAGCATAGCCACAACTCTTATCGGAGCCGACGCGGCTGCATTGGACCACGGAGCAGTCGCGCGCGCCGTCGTAGAAGGCGCAACACTCGGCCTGTATTCCTTCGCGAAGTACAAGCAGCCTGAGGTCGTCAACGTTGAACGGCTTGCCATAGTCGTGCGCGACTCCGAGGATGCTTCCGGGCTGCAGGGGGCGGTCGGCGTAGGGGTTGCGCTGTCTGAGGCCACCAATCTCGCGCGGGACATGGTGAACGAGCCGGCGAACTTCATGACGCCCTCACGGATGGCAGAGATGGCCCTGGACCTTGGCTCCACCTACGGCTTTGAAGTTGCGGTCCTGGGGAAAGAGGAGATGGCGACTCTTGGAATGGGCGCACTGCTCGGGGTCGCCAGCGGTAGCGCGGAGCCGCCGAAATTCATACGGATGGACTACACGGCGGCCGGAGGGGACTCCGCCCGGATTGCCCTTGTCGGGAAGGCAATCACATTCGACTCCGGCGGCATCTCCATCAAGCCGTCCGAGGGTCTCGCCGAGATGAAGGATGACATGGCCGGAGGAGCGGCGGTTATTGCCGCGATGGGTGCCTTGGCACGCGCGGGGGCACCTGCCAACGTGACGGGCCTTGTCCCCGCAACGGAGAACCTGCCTGGGGGCCATGCGTTTCGTCCCGGAGACGTGTTGAGGGCCATGAATGGCAAGACTATCGAGGTCATCAGCACGGATGCTGAGGGGCGGCTGGCTCTTGCCGACGCTATCAGCTACGCGGTGAAGGAAGGCCTTGCGCCGCTTGTTGACGTGGCTACGCTGACAGGAGCGTGTCAGATCGCCCTTGGCAAGCAATACAGCGGGGTTTTCAGCAACAAACAGGCGCTCGCTGACCGTTTCCTGGGCGCTGCGGCAAGAGCAGGCGAGCGCATGTGGCAACTTCCGCTGGCTGATGAGTACCGGGAACTGAACAAGAGTCTGACAGCCGACATCAAGAATGTCGGCAACAGGCATGGAGGGGCTATCACAGCCGCGCTCTTCCTTTCCGAGTTCGCGGGAGACGTCCCGTGGCTGCACGTCGACATAGCTGGAACGGCCAATAGCGCCAAGGACAACGGTGTCATAGTCAAGGGCGCCACCGGTGTCGCGGTCCGAACATTGTGCGAGCTAGTGAGGTCCTCGTAGAGTGAGAGACATCCCGTGCGACGGTGTGTCCTTGTCGGCTAACCGGACCGAGTCCGGGCCAGAGGCGGCTGTGCGCGCTTATGCGAGCGAAATCTCGCGTTCTGGATGCTGTGGGTGAACGCAGGGCAGTGAGACCGGTACTATATGGCCACAATCTTTGAATCGACGAACTTTCACTTCACCGCGCCCCCGCAGCTTGCCTGGGCCAGGCGGGTGTTGATTAAGCCGAGCGCGTCGTCTGCCCTCACCTATCCCGTAACCACGAGCCCCGACCTGCTGGAGGCAATTGTCTCAGGAATCAGGCGAGTGACGGACGCGGAGATACTGATTGCCGACTCGACGCCAACTGGTGCGCCTATCTATCCCATCTACGAGACTCTCAGATACGCCTTCAACCGTGTCTTGCTTCTGGATGTGAAGGACTCGATCTTCCTCGAGATGGAGAATCCCCTGGAGGAGTTCTACGCAACTCCAACGTTCTGGGTGCCCAACCTTGTACTGCGCAGCGACTTCCTCATCAGCGTTGCCCCTTTTCACGTCCACCGGGGGAGTGGGAGGTTCTCGATTGCGAACCTGCTGGGGCTCCTACCGCTTCTCCAAAATGGCACGGGCGAGACGCCGGAGTTGCAGGGACTTCGAGGACTGGACCTGGAAAGGGTGCTGGCGGACCTCTACTTCGCGCTTCCTTTCGACCTCGGTATTGTGGAGGCGAGGGAGAGACTCGACTACATTGACGATCCCCGGGAGGGGAAGCGAACTCAGTACGGCAAGATTATCGTCGGAGAGCCGTTCGAAGTTGACACGCTCGCGGCAAAGCTCGCAGGGGCACAACCCGAGCATCTTTCGCTCATCGAACACGGACTGGGAGTCCTGGGCGACACCGATTGAGGTCTAGTACCTGATCTCAAACAGCTGATGCTTCTTGTCGTCCTCATCGGAGTCCCAGTCGACCGTTATATCGGCGACACGTGCGGCCGGGGGGCCTTGCCGGAGGCAGACGAGGTACGCCTGCAGCTGCTGACTGGTCCCCTGCGCCTGGACCTCTAATGTATCGGCGTCCTGCATGTTCCGTGCGTACCCCACAATCCCCAGCCGGACAGCCATGGTTCTTGCGAACCACCTGAAGTTCACGCCCTGAACTCGTCCGTGCACGAACACCCGCATCGTTCGCGTTGGTTCGCACGCCTCCTTTTTTCCGCTGTCAGACACCTGTGCGCACCCTCAGCAAGCCTTGCCTGGCGAGAATGCTGCCCTGTCTGCCACAGCTGCCTGTGGCTGGCAGGATCTCTATTCGACACTCCCGTCTTCGGGCTTCCGTCGCCTTCTCACGAGTTCAGGGTTGGCGGTGGGCTCAAGCTCACTGACCACAGGCGGCTTCTTCTCGCCCCTCTTCGGTTTCTTAGATTCCCGGCGTGTGATATCTCGTTTTCCCATGGTTCACCCCTCTCTTGAGCGCAGCGCTGCCCACGCACACTGTGCTGCGGCTGTCTCAGCCGTCTTCTTGCTGTGACCGGTTCCTTGTCCGATCGCCTCTCCACGCAGGAATACTACCGCCGTGAACCGCTTGTTGTGGTCCGGTCCCGTGCTCACCAGTTGATACTGCGGTAGCGGGTCGTCTCGACCTTGCAGACACTCTTGCAGCAGAGCTTTGTAGTTCGGCGGAGAGCCGCTCAGCAGTGCATCGTCAAGCTGGGTTCCCAGGTGACGGAGCACGAAGGAACGTGCGACCAGGTATCCCTGATCCAGATGGATGGCTCCCACGACGGCCTCAAACGCATCGGCGAGATTCCGGTCCTTGTCACGTCCGCCGGTAGCCTCTTCACCGCGTCCCAGGAGAAGGCACTCGCCCAGTGAGAGTGACCGCGCAGCTCTGGCAAGGCTCTCACGCCGCACCACAGATGCTCTCACGCTGGTCAGAGTCCCCTCAGCCTCCGAAGGCAGGCTCGCGTACAGCTTCTCAGCCATTACCATGCCAAGTACCGCATCGCCGAGGAACTCCATCCTCTCATTGCTGGCTGACTGATTCCCATGGGTCTCGTTGATGTGGCTCCCGTGTACAAGCGCCTGAAGGAGCAGGCTCCTGTCGCGGAAGACTACGCCAAGCTTGATTTCGCACTTGCTGATGTCCATGTAGCTGCCCCTGTATTCGCTTCTTAAGGGAGCCGCGGTCTCACCAGGTGCGGCGAGCGTCGGCCACCCGCTCCATGGCGCTTTGCACGAGTTGTTGCGCCGTGCGCTGGGGAATCCCGTCGCGCGTGAGTTCATCAATCACGAGTTGTTGCGCCGCCACGACCTTCTTAGCCACCACTTCCGTGCCGCGGTCCAGCGACGCAGTCAAGTCGACATGTGCGGGTGTTAGCCGGCGTACGTGCTGCTCGCTGTCGGCGGTCCGGTGCCTGACTTGCTCAAGCGCGGAGTCGACAAGCTCAACGGCCACACTCCTCTGCAATCCATCCTGGACCAGCTCATCGGCCAGGCGGTCACGCACTACGCCGGCCTTTTCCTCCACAATGCGCATGGCTTCATCGTATGACGCCTTGGCGTCGAGGTGGGCGCTGGAAGCCCGACCGCGAGCGGAGTCCGGTGCGTTGCCTGCTCCGACCAATCCCTTCAGGGCCTTGTTGACCAGTCCCATCGCAACATCGCTTGCCAGTCCATCTTTCGCTACTTCGTCGATGACGCGCTGCCGTGCTGCGCTCACCTTCCGCGAGATGACTTGAAGCATCTGCTCCAGAGGAGCGTCTGGCTCCACACTGTCGTTGGTGAATCGTCCGCCCAAGTCTCGAGCCACGCGACTTGTCGATGTGGCCGTAGGAACCCGATTTGTGCGCCCGCGGACTGCTTGGTACGCGATATTGAGCTGTGCCATCTTGGTCAAAGCGTCGGACGCTCCGGAGCGGTCAGGGTGATACTTCATCGCCAGTGCCCTGTACGCCGCTGCTATTACCTCCGGCTCCGCCTGTGGGCTCACCTGGAGTGTTTCGTAGTACTCGCTCCGCTTGTTGTCTGCCATTTGCGATAGCCTCAGAATGCAGCAGCCTCAGTATGCATGGACACCATATGATACCCCCCAAATCGTAGTATGACTACCGTGGCGGTCCTCTTTTCACCATCCCGCGGTGGGGTTTCTCTTGGTCGTGAATTCCTGCCTGTGTTAAGCTATTGGCCATCGCGTTGCCTTGTGTGCGGCCACTGGGGATTAGTCTAACGGTAGGACGGCTGACTCTGGATCAGTTAGTCCAGGTTCGAATCCTGGATCCCCAGCCAACTATTCCTTGCGGGTCTTGCACTGGTGCCGCTGTCCTTGTCCAGTCAACGACCCCTCGGCCTTTGGAGGACCGCCACTGGCATTGTCGCTCCGCGTGCGGCCGGCAGAACCCCGCGGCGGACTGAAAGACGTATGGACGCCTCAGCAATCATCTATCGAGTGTGGAGTTCCTATTCTTCGGGGTGGGGCCTCTGTGTGTCCGCAGGGCTCCACATCTGGCTGGCACTCTGCCTGATGCTCATCGCACGCAAGAATGGCGTGGCCGGGGCCTGGACCGCATGGCTGCCGATTGCCAACTTCAGGCTGATGTGCATTGTTGGCAAGTCGCCGTTGTGGTGTTTCTGGGCATTCCTCATACCGGTTGTGGCTCTGGCCGTGGGTGTGTTCGTCTGGCTTCCCCTGTGGATTCTGGCATGGCTGGGGATATGGGCGTTTGTCTGGGCGATAGCGTGGACCCGGATTTCGGCGTCCATGGGAAGACCGGCTGCCTACGGCCTCCTTATCGTTGTCCCTGTGCTGAACCTGGTGTTGCTTGGCAACCTGGCCTTCAGTGACTAGTCAGCCGTCACGAAGACGCTCAGTCTCCGGAGGAAGGCGTGGGCTCTTTCCCCTCCAGGTGTTTCGCTATTGCAGGTTCGAGCATCGCCCGGGGCATCGCACCGAGCTTCTGGTCCACGAGCCGGCCGTTCTTGAAGACGAGAATCGTCGGGATGGACTGAATCTGAAACCGCCTCGCGGTGGCGGGATTCTTGTCTACGTCGAGCTTTCCAAACGTTGCCCTTCCTGCGTAGTCCTTTGCCAGCTCTTCAATCACCGGTGCGACCATCCTGCACGGACCACACCAGACCGCCCAGCAGTCCACCACCAACAGGGGGTGCTCACTCACGGCAGCGTCGAAGGTGGCATCCGTTAGCTCCAGCACTGCGCCTTCTGCGGTCGGGACTTCAGTTGTTTCCTGAGGATCTCCCTTTGCTACTGTCATCGAACCATCCTCTCTCTCCGTGAACACCAGTCGCAGTTCTTCCCACTTGAACGATTGCTCAAGCTTGCCCCGCGCCGCCCGCAGAAGCGCCCATTTCTCGTCCCTCTCGTATGTCTTGAGCGTCTCAAGGACGGCGTCGCCTTGAATCTCGTTTGCGTAGAACCGTCGCAGGAGTTCGTCCAGTTGCGCCTCTTCGGCGGCTGACTCGCGCTCGGCATCAGACAGACCTCCGATGTTCCTGAGTCGCTCTCTTACCCTATCGGAAAGGCCATCGTGCATTTCCATTCTTCCATTACCTCTCGCTGTTCGGACGCCCTATTGCCTTGCATACAGTGTGGAGACAGGGCGCCTCGGGACTCACGAAGATGCTACCGTCCGCATACGACGTACGTCGTCGGAGTCTACCGGCCGGCCCGCAACGCACGTGCACGCTGGAAGCCGATGAACGAGTACGCTCCCGGGGCCACGCGTTCGATACAGGCGAACGGCCGCATCTGCTCACCGGGGCGTCCAATGTCGGCATCGCGTAGTGTTAATTCACTTTCCAGGGCTCCGGGCAGGTTGTAGGCTTCCGGCATGAGTTCGTCGCGCAGTATCTGGACCATGTCCTCCAAACCGAATAGCTTGCGTCCTCTGGACGTCAGAACGAGACTCGCAATGTATGGTCCCCACTGCCTGAAAGCGTAGGTCTCCGCGAAGACGGCCTCTTCCTCCGGGTCGGTGATGTAGGCTTCTCCCAGCCTTCGCTTCGCCTGCGCTACGATATTCGGGCTTTCCGGCGGAGGACCGAGTGTGGTGTCAGCGGGCATGGCCGGAGCCGCCCGCTCATGGGACCCGTTCGGCCCGGAGTCGGCATCGCGCGCCTGTCCGGCGCCGATCTCCCTGAGCCGTTCCATGACCCAGAGGCGCGCCAGCGTTTGGGGCGATTCATCAAGGTCTCTGGCCAGGCGCCGTAGCTGTTCCGCCCTTGCCAATGGTAGCTCGATGCGTAGCAGGGCGGAATCCGGTCCAGCTCCCGCCTCGAAAGCGCCGTCTAGCTCAGTGCTCTTCGAGGAGTCTTTCTCGCCGGTCTTGCCCACCATCCCGAGAATACTTCTGTACATGTACTGGTCGACATCCGGCCTTGCCGGCGCCTGGCCCCCGGGGACGGGACCCTGCCAACCAGCTGACCTCAGGCGACCGTTGTCGAGAAACTCTGGCGGGCCGTCGTAGGCACCTCGCTGTGGCTTTCTCTTACGTCGTCCTTTCTCAAACATCTCTCGCAAGCCTTTCGACGGGTTATCCCCCCAAAATATAACAGACTGATTCACAAACTCGCATCATGCGAACGCAACACGGTCGAATTCAGACCGCTATTCCTCGGTGACAACCTCGGTTGAGAGTATGCGCCCCCGGGAAAGTGATGCAAAGATTCCAGCGACACAGGAGACAGTGCATACAAGGAACGTGACTCGAACAGCGGATACAAAGGCGCCGACGGGTGTTGCCCCTACCGTAATCTCACCTACGTATGAGCCGATGACGAGGGTCGCAAGGCCCATACTGAAGACCATGCCAACCTGGCGCATCGTTGCGAGTGTGGCGGATGCCAGTCCATATTTTGGCGCCGGCACCGAAGTCATCACCGCGTTTGTGTTCGGTGAGGAGAAAAGCCCCACGCCGAGTCCAAGCACGAGAAGAGCTGTCACGATGTACGCGATGCCGGTATCCGGTCCCAGTCGTGACATCGCAAGCAACGCAAGGGCGGTCAGTCCCATTCCCGTCGAGGCGAGGATGCGTGGCTCAATCCTGTCGGAGAGCCTGCCCGCGAGGGGCGATACGATTGCCTGGACCGCGGGCATTGAGATCAGTACGAGGCCCGCCTGTCCGGGTGAGAGACCCGAGATGACCTGCAAATAGAGGCTCAGCAGGAAGCTCGCCGCGAATGTGGCGCTGTAGTTCAGCAGCGCTGCGACATTGGACATTGCGAAGGCGGCATTCGTCCTGAACAGCACGATGTCCACCAGTGGCGTGTCAGTTCGACGCTCGACGACGATCAGAAGCGCAAGGGAGACAAGACCGGCGGCCATCAGTATAAAGCCTCTGCTCTCAGGAAGCTCGGTTGCCCCGTACATGACACCGAGAAGGAAGACTGCGTAGGCAGCCAGCCCCTTGAAGTCGAAACGCATACGAGGGTTGATGGGGTGCTGTCGAGGAAGCCAGCGCCACGCGGCCAGGAGCAAAGCGAGTCCAAGCGGAATGTTCATGAAGAACAACGCCCGCCACCCGAAAGCCTGAGTCACGATGCCGCCGATGGCGGGTCCAAGCGAGAGCCCCGAGTAGAGTGCAGCCGCGTTGATGCCGAGCGCCCTGCCGCGTTCACCCGGGCCGAATGAGTCGCTCACGATGGCCACGGAGGTGCTGGCGAGCATCGCGCCGCCGGCGCCCTGAAGGGCACGGGAGGCAATCAACGTTGCGCCGGTGCCGGCGAGAGCGGCAAAGGTGGAGCCAACCACATATGTCACCACTCCGGTCATCAGCAGTTGCTTTCGTCCCTTCATGTCCCCCACGCGGCCGAACGGGACGAGCAGGATGGCGGAGGTGAGCAGGAAAGACGTTGCCACCCATGCCAGTTGGACCGCGCTCATGTCGAGGTCCGCGCCGATGGTCGGGAGAGCGACATTCACAGAAGAGCCCATGAAGGGGAACAGGAAGGAAGCGAGGCAGGTCACAGCGAGCACTGCACGCTTGTCGGTTCTGGACGTCGCGTGTGTACTCATGAAGGTTCATTATAGCCCAGAGGCCGAGTGCCTTGTTGTCTCGACTTGGCTCGGAACAACTACGGTCGGAGACGGGCATCGGTTTGGAGAAACCGGTTGGTGCGACCTAGACTTCGGGCCTCCATGAATGGCGCGAAGGGTTGGGCCGGGTCGAGTGCTCCTCGGCACATTGTGCGCAGTGCTGTTTGCGGGTGGACTTGCGGGCTGTGCGTTGTCACCAGTGACCGAAGAGGAGGAGGAACCGGAAATGACGTCCGACTTACGGCAGAAGTCCGACGATGAGGTAGTGCGCAATCGCTTGCAGTACGAATCGAGCCCGTATCTGCTTCAGCACGCAGACAACCCCGTTGACTGGTATCCGTGGTCAGATGAGG
>CAZQML010000192.1:0-3514 GCA_964594245.1 uncultured Dehalococcoidales bacterium
ATGCGGCCGCCGAGCCAGGACTGTTCCTGGTCGTTTTCGAGAAGGCGCCTGAGTTCGACCGGGAACACCCCAGGGAGACCACCACCACCGATTCGACTGAAAGTGCAGACTCGACCACAACAGACGCCGCTGCACGCCTCGCGGCTCTGCAGGACGAACTCCGGGCAAAGGACGAATACCTTCAGACCGCCAACGAGGAACTGGAGACATCCAACGAGGAGCTCAAGTCCTCCAACGAGGAATTGCAGTCCGTCAACGAAGAGCTGCAGTCCACCATCGAGGAACTGGAGACCTCCAAGGAAGAACTACAGTCAGTCAACGAGGAACTGGCTACAGTCAACGCCGAGCTGCAAGACCGTATAGGTGAACTGGTGCGGGCCAACAACGACATGAACAACCTGCTGACCGGCACGGGCATAGGCACGGTGTTCGTGGACCATCAACTGCGCATCATGAGGTACACTCCCACCATCACAGAGGTAATCAGCCTGATTTCTACCGATGTCGGGCGGCCTGTGGGCCACATCGTCACCAGGCTGGTAGGCTACAACCGCCTGGAGGCGGACATACAGGAGGTACTGCACAGCCTGGCGCCCAGAGAGGTTGAAGTGCAGACTCAAGCAGGCCTGTCATACATGCTGCGTATCCATCCCTATCGCACTCAGGAGAACGTGATAGAAGGTGCGGTCATCACATTCTTGGACATCACGGAGTTGAAACGAATACAGACAGCCCTGAACGAATCCAACGTCGAGATGCAGGACCTCGCCGCACGTCTGCAGGTGGCGCGTGAGGACGAGCGCGCCGCTGTTGCGTGGGAGCTTCACGATGAAATTTCCCAGGCGCTTGCCGTCGTCAGAGCCAATCTGGCGGAATGGAAAGGAGGGCTACCCGCAGACACGCTGGCCGCAATGAAACCGACGATCGAGGAAACGCTGACGATTCTCGATTCGACAATAGTCCGACTGCGCACGCTCTACGCCGACCTTGTGCCCGTGATGCTGGAGGACCTTGACCTTGCAGCCGCCATGCAATGGCAAGTTGAGGAGTACGCCCGGCGCTCAGAGCTGCAGTGTGAGGCGGGCACCATGGAGGCGCTGGTGCTGCCGGACACGCGGACATCCCTTGCACTATTCCGCATCCTTCAGGAGGCGCTTCAGAACGCGGCTCGTCGCGAGGGCGTGACCCGTGTGATCGTCGACCTGGTGAGCGAAGGCAACAATGCGGTCCTGCGCGTCACGGATAATGGTCACGGCATAATCAACGAGGACGTCATGAAGCCTGGGGAGCCAACACTGGTGTCCATTCGGGCGCGCGCACATTCGTTTGGCGGCACCGCGAGACTCGGACGGACTGCGGAGGGCGGCTCCGTTCTTGAGGTCACCGCGCCGTTGCGTGAGGAGGGCACAGAGCATTCCCCCGGGCCAAACCACGCCTGATGGCCGTTGTCGGACAGCCCGGAGTGTTCTCGTGGACCGGCTGCCTGACCGCGCCGGCAATCGCAGGAAGGCACCGGGGTCGATGATTAGTAAGCAGTCCATCCCGTGGTCCGTGACGGGCTTCTCAACCGGACGAGACACGAGCCGGCGCATCAGCGTGCCGGCGGCATGAATCGCAACGTCTCCAAGAGTGTCCAGGCCATGCCCACGGTCGTCATCAACAGGCAACTTCGACACCTGCCTCAGCCACAGTCGTCAGCAGCTGCACTGACTTGAGCATTTGGTCGCGCAAGGGGAGCAAGTCCTCACACCACCCCCATCTTCCTCCGGTACGCCAGCCCCTCGCCTATCCACTCGGTCAGGATGGGAATAGCGAAGGCAGGGGACTACTACGGCGCCAGGACCCGGGAGACAGAGACAAGTATGGTCTCCTCCGGACTGCAGGATTGCGAAGCGAGGCGGGCAGGCTTCAACCGACTTCAGCCCGGGTGCGCCACAGCACAGCAGCCCTCAGAGGTGCAGTCCGGCTGCAGCCCTCACGATGAGAACGCGAACCCCTTTCGAAAGACAGCCAGGCAGGACTCAACAACGTCGGTGTAGAACAGAGTACCGCTGCCAGCCCTAATCTCCTCGAGTGCCGCCTCGGTGCCAAGCGCGGGACGATACGGGCGGTGAGATGACATGGCCTCCACGACATCGGCAACTGCCAGAATCTGCGCCTCGGGGAGGATGTCATCACCCGAGAGGCCCTGCGGATAGCCGGACCCGTCCAGCCTCTCGTGATGCTGAAGCACCACGTCTGCGACAGGGTCCGGCAGTTCGGCTTGATCAGTGATGTCGTGCCCTATCTGCGCATGGCACTTGACCAGTTCGAACTGTGCAGAGGTGAGCTTGCCGGGCTTGCTCAGTATCTCGGCAGGCACGACCATCTTGCCGATATCGTGTACCAATGCTGCCGTGCGGATGAGAGATACACATGATTCCTCCGGCAGTTCCATCTGCCGTGCGACCGCCACGGCCAGCTCGGCAACCCTTCTCTGATGCCCTGAGGTATAGGGGTCTCTTGCTTCGACCATCTGCTGGATGACCTCGAGTGTCCCCTGGAGGACGCGCTCAAGGTTCGCGTGGCTCTCCAGCAGTTGCTCCTCAGTTCGCGCTCTCTCGACAGTGACGCCAACTCGCTCGGCAACAGCATACAACAGCGTTCGTTCCTCCTGCAGGAACGGCCCTTCATGCTCTTCCGGAGTGGGTTCAGAGTATGATATTTCGACAAGACCACGCACTTTTCCTCCGGCCAGTATCACAGTGCCCTCCCTCCACCGGCCTTCGCGATAGCCGTCAGACAGGTACTCCTGCCCATCGAGCACCAGCCGGGCACCCGCAATCGAGGAATACCGCAAGGCCTGCGGCAGAGCAGCAGCGACACTACGAAGAAACACATCGAGTCCCTTCTCCCTCTTCCCCGCAGCAGCAGCCACTTCATAGAGACACTCCAGTTCCTTCTGCCTCTGTACCTTCTCCCGTTCCCTTCTCTTCTGCTCGGTGATGTCATGGATGACACCGTGGTAGGCCACAACGTTGCCTCTGTCATCCTTCCATGCCACCACGCTGCGAACGCAATCCATGATCGTGCCGTCCTTCTTCTTGAAACGCACCTCGCCTTCAACGAATCCGATCCCGGCTATCCTGCGAAGGAAGTCCTCGTGGTCCTGCACCTCGGCATAGACGTCAAACCTGCTGTCAAGTTCCGGCAGTTCATCACGTGTGTAGCCAAAGAGGTCGAGCCACGCCTGGTTAGCAATGACGTGCTTGCCATCAGGCCCGTGAATGTAGATTGCGTCCATGGACTGCTCGAAGAGTGAGTGGGACTTCTCTTCACTGTCGCGCAGAGACTCAACTGCACGGCTGCGCTGACCCTCGACATCGAGGTTGTGCAGTGTGTATGAAAGGTCGTCGGCAACCTCCACAAGAAGCTCCACTTCCTCATCATCATGTGCGTATTTGGCAGGAATAGAGACGTTCATCAGGCCGTACGTCCTGCCGCCGTGTGCGAGCCGCACTGTCATGTCGGACCT
>CAZQML010000193.1:0-4411 GCA_964594245.1 uncultured Dehalococcoidales bacterium
ACCACCACCGATGTCAAAAACCACCTCGTGAATAGATGTACCCATGGCCACTTCAACCAGGCCAGTGTTCTTGACACGGCCAGTCAGAGCGAGGATCTTGGTCCCTTTGCTTCCCTGGCTTCCTTTCGAGGCAAACCATGAGGAACCTCTCAGGACTATGGCTGGAACATTGGCCCAGGTCTCGACATTGTTGAGCGTCGTGGGCTTGTGATAGAGACCGTCAACAACGGTGTGGACATCCTTGGCTCTCGGCTCTCCGACTTTTCCTTCTATGGAAGCCATGAGAGCCGTTGATTCTCCGCAGACAAAGGCACCCCCACCCCGGGCAATATCCACATCGAATGAGAACGACGAACCCAGAATGTTGTCGCCGAGAAGGCCGAGTTCGCGGCCTTGCTCAACGGCAATCTGGGTATGCTTGACCGCGAGTGGATACTCGTTACGGACATAGACGTATCCTTTCCGGGCACCGATTGCCGAGGCGCCAATCATCATGCCTTCCAGAACCAGATGTGGATTGCCTTCGAGCACGCATCGGTCCATGTAGGCCCCGGGGTCACCTTCATCTGCGTTGCAGATAACGTACTTCTCATCGCCGGGGGCTTCCCTGCATTCGCTCCACTTGCGTCCCGTCGGGAAGCCGCCACCACCACGTCCCCGCAGTCCTGAGGACTTGATCTCATTGATAATCGCCTCGGGAGCCACACCGTTGAGCACTCTGGCAAGGGCCGAATACCCGCCAGTTACGATGTAGTCCTCGATTGAACAGGGGTCAACCATGCGATTCTGGGACAGTATCTGCCGCTCCTGAGCCCGGTAGAAGGGAACATCCGCCTCGGTCCGGATTCTCTCGCCGGAAACCGGGTCTGTGTAGAGCAGGTGCTCAACCAGTTCGCCCTTCACCACGGTTTGGGAAACGATCTCGAAAGCATCCTCCGGTGAGACATGGCAATAGAGCACATTGCCCGGCTCGATGACCATGACGGGACCCTGCTCGCAAAAACCGTGGCATCCGGTGACACACAGGCGTACGCTCTGTCCAAGCCCCTGTATGGACAACTCGTCCCTGAGCGCATCGATGACAGCCTGGGAATTGGAGGCCCGACAACCGGTGCCCCCACAGACCATCACCGTTGTGGCTATGCTTTGCCGTTGCTGCCGGAGTTGCTCACGCAAGTGCTCGAGTTCGCGGTAGCTGTTGAGTCTTGGCATCCTGGCTATCCTCCGTTTCCTCGCGGCCGAGAGTCTCAATCAGTCTGCGGAGCTTCGCGGGCGTCATATGGTGATGATATGACCCGTTTACCGAGACAATTGGGCCCAGTGCGCAAGCACCGAGGCAGTTGACGTGCTCGACAGAGAAAAGGCCATCGGCGGTCACCTCACCTGATTTCACTCCGAGTTGTCTGGTAGCCTGATCGAGAAGAAGACCGGCACCACGCACATGGCACGCCGTGCCCATGCAAATAGTGAGAACATTCTTGCCGAATGGTTTCAATCGAAAGGCTTTGTAGAAGGATGCTACCCGGTAGACTTCTATGGGCGGCACACCGAGAGCCCGGGACACAGTCTCCATGGCCTCTGTGGAAATGTAACCGTAGTTCTTCTGAACATCATGGAGCACTTCAATCAGTTGGCTCGGTTGGCTGCGACGTCCTTCCACAATTTGACCTAGTGCTTGGGGCGGCATGTTGACCTCCTGAGATTGGGGATTCTTGAACGTTCTTAAACATGCCTGACAGGAGAGTTGCTGTAAATACGGAATAAATACGCATATAATGCCCATGACTTGTAGGCACTAGTCGCGACGCAGGTGGTTGCCTATCCGAAGAAGGTAGTCAAGCAGAGGAGTCTAATGGAAGATAGAGAAGCTTCTTCGCACCCAGGCGAAGGTCAGCATCTGCCTTTTCCCTCAATAGACCTGGCCTTCTTATGGCGAATCCCGGTTCCCACAGATAGCGTGACCGGCAAGGTTGAGTTGGCGCTTCGCGAGCGCATCAAGGAATTGAACTGCCTCTATGGGATTTCCCAATTGGCCGAGCGCAACCTGTATTCTCTGGAGGGTCTGCTGGAGGAACTTGTGAGCTTCTTGCCCCATTCGTGGCAGTACCCGGATATCACCTGCGCCAGGATCCTCTTCAAGGGGAAGACCTACACGAGCGATAGATTCAACGTGACCAACTGGCGTCAGTCGTCTCGAATCTACATGTATCACGAGGCGGTGGGAGAGTGTAGCGTCTTCTACCTCGAGGAATGCACGCCTGCCGATGAAGGTCCCTTCCTGAAGGAGGAACGCGCCCTATTGGACGCCGTAGCCGAGCAAATCGGCATCATTGCCACACGGATATCGGCGGACATGGAATTACAGGAGACCAACCGACAATTGGCCCTGGAGCGCAAAGCCTTACAGGAATCCAACTCCGCTCTGCGGACAGTCCTGGCCAGGATTGAGCAAGAGAAGCAAGAGATTCACCGGGACATGAGGACAAACGTCGATAGAATCCTGATGCCGATACTGCATGCCCTCTCCCAACAACTATCCCCGGCCCAACAAGCATATGCGGAGATGCTCAAGGCTAGCCTTGAGGAAATCACCTCGCCTTTCACCAGTCAATTGTCACGCTCCTACCATTCAATGACACCGACCGAACTTGTCATCTGCAACATGATCCGAAACGGAATGTGCACCAGGGAGATTGCCCAGATGCGGAGTGTCTCCGAGGCCACCATCAACCACCACCGGGAGAAGATTCGACGCAAATTGAAGATCACCAACGAGAATGTCAATCTCGCGACTCTTCTGCAATCAAGCATGTGGGAGGAGAAATAGGAAGCAGGAGATGAGGGGAGCATCCGGATTCGGGGGAGACCATACGCAACTCCACCTGAGATGGAGCCCACTGCTCACGCCGAAGCGCAGCCGTGAGTGCTGCCGGGGCGGCGGGCGAGCCATGCCCTCGCCCCCACAGCAACTACACCCCCGCCACGCAGGCGGTTCTGGTCCGAAGCGCGCCACTGACAGTACAAGGCATCCCTGAGTGCCGACCGCGAGACGGGCAAGGCAGCCCAGCCTCAGGCCGCCACTCCGAGGGCCAACGTGATGAGTCCCGAGTGCGCCGAGCCCGGACCCGGCAAAATGTCGATGATTTCGTGAATGTGCTCATAGAATCCGTAGGTTGTACAGCCATCTCGTGAGGAAGCCGGCGGCAGCCGATTTGCCCCACCGCTCGACGGTGGCGAGCCTAGCCCTCCACCGCGGACGGCAGGTCTTCCAACACACTCGCAACAGCATCCGCTGCCTTGCCCAGGCACTCGCGAATGAAGTTGAACTCCTCCACTATCTGCTGCACAGTCCCCTCGGTAGCGATATCACTGTGCTCCTGGTCCGCGACCCATTCGATGAAGTTCTCCTCCTGGGGATGGGTCGCATCTCGACAATCCTCGAAGTGCAACTGCGCCTCGGCGATGAGCGCCGCTACTTCCTCTGGGTCGACGGGGCGCCGTCCGGTCTCGCCCGGCAGCTTTCCTTCTATCAGGAGGGACACGGCGTCTTCAACAAGACTCTCCGCGAGAAGCACCCCACCGATTGGCACTTCAGAATAGGCGTAGACGTTTCCTCCGGTTCCGACATTCACCCTGATGTAGTCGCCGGTCTGAGGCGTGTACTGCTTCCAGAGCTTCTCCATCGAGTCATTAAGCACCTTGGACCTCAGCCTGCGACCGAGTGCGGAGTAGGTAGGTGTGTACTTCTGCTCCTCCGGTTCGGAAGCCTCAGCGGCCGAGGATTCGGCCTCATCCTCAACAGCTTCCACTTCCGGGTCGGTCACGTCAGTCTCGGGTGTCGCCGGCGCCGCCGGCTGCGACGAACAAGCTGCGAATGCGAGGCAGGTGAGACACAACAGGGTTACAGACAAGAACCGGGCACATTGACTCCTCAAACGACACCTCCCAAGACTGTCGGCGGACAGTCGACTATCCATGCCCCTGTATTGCACGAGTCACGACGGGATAGGGAACACGTTGATTCTGCACCCACCGGTCACCTCGACGCAATAGCGGTCGCCACTTGCGGGAATTCGCGCGACACCATAGCAGTCTCTACGTATGCATCGGGGCGCACCGGGGAGCAGCAAGACATCGGTGAGCGCTGCCCAAGCGACGGGAGAGGTGTGCCATCGGCCCTACAAATACCACACCACTCGTAACCCGGACACGTTTGGAACACGCCCCGGCGGCAGATATCAACACCATTATCGGGCAGGCGTGGGAGTCTGCCCCTTGTATCTTGGTGTACAGTGGCCCAACGATGTCGCGGGAGAGGGGAATCAGGTCCGCCCCTTAGGCGTTAGAGCCTGTGATGTAGATTCCGATCCCCTCTCCCCGGCGCCAGTCCCAAGGCCGGACGGTATCTTAA
>CAZQML010000194.1:0-16718 GCA_964594245.1 uncultured Dehalococcoidales bacterium
GCCGAAGTGGGTCACACACGGCGACATGACCTCGACGACGGAGAACCCCTTCTTCTTCAGCGCTCGGCCGATGAGCCCGTCGAGGGCCTTCGTGTGGTAGACAGTCGACCGCGCTACGAAGACGGCTCCCGCTGCTTCTACCAGCTTCGAGATGTCAAAAGGGTGCTCCAGGTGGCCGTAGGGCGACGACGCTGTTGTAAGGCCGAAGGGCGTGGTCGGCGAGGCCTGGCCGCCGGTCATGCCGTATATCTGGTTGTTGACGATGATTGTGGTGATGTCGATGTTGCGGCGCGCCGCGTGGATGAGGTGATTGCCCCCGATTGAGGACGCATCGCCATCCCCCATCACGACGATGACCTTCAGGTGCGGCTTCGCGAGCTTGATGCCTGTCGCGAAAGTAAGTGCCCGGCCGTGCGTCGTGTGGAGCGTGTTGAAATCTAGGTAGACCGGGAGCCTGCCGGAGCAGCCTATTCCCGAGACGAGCATGATGTCGTCCTTGCTGTAGCCGCCCTCATCGATGGCCCGTACGAGAGCGCCCAGCAGGATGCCGATGCCGCAGCCCGGACACCACACGTGGGGAAAGCGCTTCGATGACCTGAGGTAGCGGTGAATCAGGTGCGGCGTCTGCTTCAACCGAGCGCCTCCTCGACCTTCGCCAGTATCTCGGACGGAGTAATCATTTCGCCGTCGATCTTGTTGAGCGTCAGCACCTCGCACTTGCCCTGGTTGACGCGCTTGACCTCCCTCGAGAGCTGGCCCATGTTCATCTCGGGCACGATGACCTTGCGGGATGATTCGAGGTAACGAATCACAGTTCGCCGCATGAACGGCCAGAGCATCTTGAGCTTGAGGAGTCCCACGGGCAGCCCCTTATCGCGGGCCATGTTGACCGCTCTGAGAGCCGAGCGGGCCACCGAACCGTAGGCGATGACGGTTACCTCTGCACCCTCATCGTAGTACGAGTCATACCACTGGAGCAGGTGGAAGTCCTTCGATATCTTGTTGAATAGCCGCATCATCAGTTCTTGTGTTTCGTCCTGTCGCTGGGTGGGGTAGCCGTTGATGTCGTGCATCAGCCCCGTGACGTGAAAGCGGTAGCCCTCTCCGAAGGCCGCCATCGGCGGTATCCCCGTGCCGGGGTCTCGATAGGGCGCGTACCATTCGGGCGGAACCGTCGGCCTCGGCCTGTCCTCTATCTCTATCTCCTCCAGCGGAGGAAGCACAACGCTCTCCCGGGTGTGCGCGACAATCTCGTCGGCCAGCACGATGACCGGACTGCGGTAGCGCTCGGCGAGGTTGAACGCCTTGACCGTGAGGTCGAAAAACTCGTATGCCGACGATGGCGCGACCACCAGCATAGGATGGTCGCCGTGCGCGCCCCAACGTGCCTGCATCACGTCACCCTGCATCGGTCGTGTTGGCAGACCGGTGCTCGGGCCGCCGCGCATCACGTTGACGATGACGCAGGGCACCTCGGCCATCGCTGCGAAGCTGATGTGCTCCTGCATGAGTGAGAACCCGGGGCCACTGGTGGCGGTCATCGCCTTCATGCCGCCGAGGGATGCGCCTATCGTTGCACCGAGGCTTGCTATCTCGTCCTCCATCTGGATGAAGACCCCGCCTGCCTTCGGCAGCATCCTGGACATCAGCTCCATTATCTCCGTGGCGGGGGTGATGGGGTAGCCTGCGTAGAAGCGACAGCCGGCGGCGAGCGCTCCTCTCACGCACGCCTCGCTGCCCTGCAGCAGCACGCGCTCAGGCGTTGTCTGTGTGCTCATCTTTCTGGACGACGATTGCGAAATCGGGACAGCGCAGTTCGCACCAGCGACAGCCGGTGCATGCGTCCGGGTTCTTCACTTTCGGGAACCCGTCGTCACCGGTTGTCAGAACGCCCCGGGGGCAGAACGCGATGCAAATGCCGCACTTCTTGCACCACCCCTTGAATATTTCAACCCGGTTCATTTGACGGTTGCGGCCGATTCCAACCGGGAGTATGGTAGCACCCCGGGCCTCACGAGTCCATAGTATGATACAGATATCGCTGCGGTCGCCCACCGCGTGAGCGTGAGGCTGTGGGATTCGCCCGGGACACCAGTTCGCACGGAGTTGAGGTATGAGTATCCTTGTCGTCCTTGCCCATCCTCATCCGGGGAGCTTCAATCACGCCATCGCAGAGACCTGTCTTGACGCACTGCACTCAACTCGACGCCAGGTCGTGTTTCACGATCTCTATCACGAGTCATTCGACCCCGTCATGCCGCACGCGGAAACCGTTCGAGACGCTCCACTTGAACCCGCCGTCGCGGCCCATTGCCGCGAGCTCGCCTCCGCCGATGGCATTGTCGTGATTCATCCGAACTGGTGGGGGCAACCACCGGCCATTCTGAAGGGCTGGGTTGACCGCATAGTGCGCCCCGGCGTCGCCTACAGGTTCCTGGAGGGTGATGATGGCGAGGGAGTCCCCGAGGGGCTGCTGAGCGCCCGTGCGGCGTTGGTGTTCAACACGGCGAACACGCCGCCGCTGCGAGAGAGAGGTCTTTGGAGACCCTCTTGAAGCTCTCTGGAGCAGGTGTATCTTCGGCCTTTGTGGCGTGCCACGAGTTGAACGGCGTACCTTCACAATCGTGGTGACAAGTAGTGAGGAGCGGAGGAGGCAGTGGCTGACAGAGGTGCGGGACCTCGTGACGGCGACCTTTCCGCCGTTGTAGGGACAAGAGGGCGAAGCAGTTCCGGCGTCCCGGGTCTCGGTTGACTGAGAAGTCTGAACCGCCAGGACGGCACGCGCTCCGTGAGTCCCGTGGTGGCGATGAGTCCCGTATTCGAACAACTCCAGCAATCGCGCACCGGCGTCGACGGCGTAGCCCAGGGCGGGTTTCCCCTCGAATCGGATCAGGCGCAGCCGCCGGCTGAGACGGCGCCGTTCCAATCGGTACTCCGGGAGAGGGACAAGTCCGAGGCGCCACCGCGACTCAAGGTTGGCCAGTAGAGGGGCTGCGCCTCGCGTCTTCGAGGTGGAAGGCGTTGGAAGTGGCTCTTCCACTAGCGTTCTATCATAGATGCGCTCGAAAGCGAGTTCACACATGGTGCTGAGCCCGCAATTCGCCGCAGGATACTGCTGCTCGATATGACGAACATCGCGCAAGAGCTTCTCAATCAGGGCATGCGCGTACTCGCTTCGAGTTGCGTGCACGTTTGAGTCGGAGAGCGTCTCCATCCCGGCCTTTGCCGATTATACTCCCACATGGTGCAAGGCGAGAGAGGGGGTAGGGCTATCTCGCTGGAATGACAGGGGCGGGCGCTCGCCGCGCGCCCCTGGCCATGAGTTCGCGCTGTCGAGTCGCTGCTGCAGACCTCGAGCATCACGGAGGCTGCACGACAATACTCTACTTTCCCAGTACCATTCCAATGGGGTCTATTTCCTGGCGCAGCAGCCGCAGGTCTTCCTCGGTGGGCACGTAGCTTGTTTTCACCTCGTCGGGGATGATGATTGCGAAACTGCTGTTCTCCCTTACGTCCTCCAGAGTTGCCCCGGGATGCAGAGAAATCAACGCGAGTCTCTTCGTTTCTTCATCGAAGCCATAGACACCAAGCTGGGTAATGACTCTGTACGGACCTGTGTCCCGGGCCAATCCTGCCCTCTCCCTGCTTCCCGGCCCGTCCAGATAGCCCGGACTCGTCAAGAAATCAAGCTTGCTGACGAAAGTCCGCTTCGACTGATTGGCAATGATGATGATGAGCTTCTGTGAGAAAGAAGCGACGTCATTGGCCCCGCCACTGCCGGGCAGACGAACCTCGGGCGAATCATAGTCACCTATGACTGTAGTGTTGATGTTGCCGTACACATCCATCTGGGCAGCCCCGAGGAATCCATAGTCCATGTATCCTGCCTGCGAAAGCGACATGACGTCGTGCATGCTGGAAGCACCTATTGCTCTGTGGAACGTTCTGGAATCACCTACGGAGATGGGCAGCTCACGCATCACGGGTCCCAGGCTGCCGGCCTCAAATGCTATGAGCAGGTTGGGGGCGTGCGTTTTCTGAGCCAGCATGGACGCTATCATGGGAAGCCCGGTCCCAACGAAGACGGATTTTCTATCCTCCAGCATCCTGGCGCCGTTGCAGGCCAGCATTTCCCTCAGGTTGTACTTGCTTTCTATTGCCATGTCTTCCGGCTTCCTCATCTACTTGTACGAGACGGACTTCATCGGCTCCCTGTAGAACGCCCTTCTCTTGAGGTAGTTCATCTTCTTTATGCCACCACAGAGTTCCAGGTAAGCCTCGAAGCCGTCAGTGTCGAAGACGTATTTCTGGAGATACTCGTCTGTTCCTTCCTGGGTCCTCGACAGCCTCAGCCATTCACTTATGTGCTCTTCATCGAACCAGTACAGTCCCGGCATCTCTCCCGGGTGCGAGCCATACGGGACTTCGACCACAGCGTCCACCACGAAGAAAGGAATGCTTGTCTTCTGGGGCTCTCTGCGGCAGAGCTCATGTTCCACTATCTCTTCTGTGGTTATGATCAGCCTTCTGGCGCACCTGGAAAGCTCGAAGTCCTCCGCCATGATGCCGTCTATCTGGGCATTGCCGTAGATATCACAGCGGTGGACGTGGATACACGCCATGTCCGGGTATGCGGCGGGAATCAGGTTGATCGGCTGCCCGGTGAACGGGTCGGTGACCACTTTGCAGGAGCTGTGTCTTCCCGTGTCAGAGCCCAGCAGATTGCGGCTCGGTATGAAAGGCAGACCCATCATTGCCGCCAGAAACCGCCATTGATAACCGGCATTGCTGGTCTCAGCAATCACCTTGCACCGGCCGCTTTCCGCCATCCTTCTCGACGATGGGGATAGTCCTCTGAGTTCATGGCCAAACGCATAGGCCACCTCCACCTTGTTGACGCAGCCGGAACCCACCAACATGTCGCAATCATGAGTCGCTGTCTTGCCCGCGAGAGTCAGATTGCGCTTGTGTTGTCGGATTATTTCGTAGATGATGGCCATCGATATTCGTATCTGGCCAAACCCGCCACTTGCTATGAAATCGCCGTCATGCACGAGACTGGAGACCGCCTCTCTGGCCGACATGGTCTTGTCTTTCAACTCGCGCGACTTGTTCTCCAAGACCCATTGACGGGCGTCATCCGGACTGTGCCAGCCTATGAGTTCGCCTTCGCCTTGCTGCAATACTTGCATTGCGTCTGTCTCCTGTGAAGTACTTCGCTTCAGCAGCCTGCCAACACTGCTCCTCTCTTGCTGTGCCGTTGTCAAGCACTTCCGCGCGTGCGGTGCGAGAGCAGTCCATTACTTGCTGGTCAGAGTTGTAGCTGACCCGGGCCTCCGGCACGTGCTCCTTGACGACCTCTCGATTTCCTTTGCCCTTCGGGTTGGCGCCACGCCGGCAACATAGCAGTCCATAGGCAACACCTGCCTCTTCCTGGCAGCAACTGGCGCCAGTCCGCCACCGGCGCCACAAAGCACCCCGAGTGTACAAGGACATGCCTTGTCTGTGGAGGGACGTTGCTGAGTTCCATGAGGTGAGTCTGATGGCAGGATGAGGGATTGGCGGAGCCACGGAGAGAGACCCACACAAAGATGTAGTCTCACACGGTGACAGGGGCGTGTCAATAGTCCTTGTGGTGCCTGGTAGATGGTCTACGATTCTGTCCGCCCCCAACAGTTCAGCCAAGATGTCCGCATGGAGGTGATGCTGACGTTGGACAGGAATGAGCAGAATGGGCTGGCGCTACTGGACCATGTGGGCAATGGGACGCTCAAGGTGAGGGAAGAGGCTCGCCCGGCGGAGTCCCCTCTGCGCCAGCTCCGGAGACGGCTTGCTGCGCGCAGTGAGGAGGAGCTTGCAGCAGTGGCGTACGGCGATCGCCGGAGAAGGCCCCGCAACGCCCCCGGCGAATTCTGGAACGGCCGCAAGGCCGGAAGGCCCCCCTCTCGTCTGTTGATCAATGGCGCCCCTGTGTCGAGGGTGCAACCTGGCACAGGTGTCTGCGCGGGCCGTTGAGGACCCTGCATGTGCATAGTCCTTTCGTGCAGTGCGCCTGGATGTCCTGGCAGCCTTCTTCGCGAGCCTCTAGCCAATCACGGGTTGACGCATTCGGGGAGGGTAGTGCGATACGGAAGGGCGGTAGTCGGTTGGACATGAGCGGGCGCGCCCCCTATAATCGAAGGTGTTCTGTGGCGGGTCCTGAGCAGCAGGCCGCCGCGTGCGGCATATGAAAGGTCTCTTCGGTTGGTTTGGCAAGCGCCCATCGCCGCCCGTCGATGCCCTGACCTGTGCCCCGACCATCGAGGGCATGGTCGTGCAATTGGGCAGCAAGGATGGCGTGACTCGCGAGCGAGCCCGCCACGCCCTCGTCGAGATGGGTCCTCGCCCTGTTGAGCTGCTGTTGCAGGCCTTGAAGCACCGTAAGAGGCGCGTGCGGTTTGAGGCGGCCATGTGTCTGAGGGACATCGCGGACCGCCGTGCGATAGAAGGCTTCGTGGAGGCTCTGGGGGACCGGGTCTTTGAAGTACGCTGGGTCGCTGCCGAGGGGTTGATTGTCCTGGGGCGGCCGTCGGTTCCCGCCGTGTTGCACGCATTGATGGAACGGTCTGATTCCATCTGGCTGCGCGAAGGTTGTCACCATGTGTTGTCACACTTCGCCGGGCTTGATCTGCACTCGACCTATCATACGGAGCATCATTCGGCCTGGGTGGACTTCGATCTGAGGGACGTCCTGACGCCGGTTGTGCAGGCCCTGGACCGCTCGGGGTCGTCTTCCGGTGCTCCCGTTGCCGCCGTGCGCGCCATGGAGCACTTCCCCGTTGTCCCTCCACCGAGCCGGGAGAGGCATTTCGCCCCGCACTGATGATTGCCGGGGCCGCATTGGGAGGGAGGTATCGATGAACCACGAAATACTCTATGGACCTTCGTATTCCCTGGCCAGAGTGAGGCTCGAGGCTGGCGAAGAGATCAGCGCCGAGGCCGGCGCGATGGTCTCGATGTCCTCCGGCATCGAGATGCAGACCGGCGTCAAGGGAGGACTGCTTGCCGGACTGAAGCGGAGTGTGCTGGGAGGTGAGAGCTTTTTCATCAACACCTTCAAGGCCTCGGCTCCGGGAGAGGTCACATTCGCTCCGCCGCTTCCCGGCGACATAATACATCTTGACCTCTCCGGCACGACACTGTTCGTCCAGTCGTCGTCATACCTGGCATCATCACCACAGCTCACTGTTGACACGAAATGGGCAGGCGCCAAGGGGTTCTTCGCCAAGGAGGGACTCTTCCTGCTCAAAGCCAGCGGGCGCGGGCACCTTTTTCTGTCGAGCTATGGCGCCATACACGAAGTGACTCTCGGACCCGGCGAGACCTACACCGTTGACAACGGGCATATGGTGGCGTTCGACGAGAGCGTGAACTACCGTGTCCAAAGGGTCGGTGGCATGAAATCCACTCTCTTCAGCGGCGAGGGGCTCGTGTGCGAATTCACGGGTCCGGGCCGTGTCTTTCTTCAGACCAGGAGTGAGGACGCGTTCCTTTCGTGGCTGGTCCCTCACCTGCCCAAGAACCGCAGCGGAAACTAGGCCAGGCGGCGTCCCAGCGCCGCCTGTTTCGACATTGACGCTCATGAGCGCAAGGACTACGCTACGGCACATGCTTCTGTGTTCGGCCCGGTAGGCTGGCAATGATGAGGACGGGTGCGTGGAGGTGTCGAGTCGGGATAACAGTGGGAGCGTGTCTCTTTCTTCTTTCCTTCGTCTTCACATCGTGTGCCCCGGTCGCGGGTCCTTCGATGCCGGCGTCCGGCGTTCCCGCCTCATTCGGCGACACGGTTGAGCAGGTGATGCCGAGCGTGGTGTATCTCCTCGTTGAGATGCAAGTCAGCGACGGGGGAACGGTCATGGCGTCCGGCTCGGGTGTCATCATGTCTGAAGACGGCTATGTTCTGACCAACAGACACGTCGTTGGAGGGGCGACGTCCATCGACGTGACGCTCCAGGATCGCTCTAACGTTCCCGTGGAAGACTTCTGGGTGGATGAGCTTCTCGACCTTGCAGTGGTAAAACTCGATGCCACAGGCCTCCCCGCCGCCGGCTTTGCTGACCCGTCCACGCTCAGGATTGGCGATTGGGTTGTCGCCCTTGGCCACCCGTTCGGCCTGTCGCCTGGACAGGGGGGTGCGACCGTGACGGCTGGAATCGTGAGCAACCTCGGGCGCGCCTTCTATGTAGGAGACACTCCCTACTACGATGCGATTCAGACCGATGCGGCAATCAATCCCGGCAACAGCGGCGGCCCTCTCGTGAACCTGGATGGGGAGGTGGTGGGCATTAACAGCGCCGGAAACCTCGAAGCTCAGAGCGTCGGCTACGCCATCAACGTGCGTACGGCGCGTAAAGTGTACGAAGACCTCGTGCAGTATAGTGAGGTGCGGCGGGCCTTCATGGGCGCAAAGCTTGGCGAACTCACGCCTGAGGTCGCCTGCTCTGAATGCCTCTCGCGGCGTATCGGCGTGCGCGTGTTCGACATCGTTGCTGGAGGACCTGCTGCGGTGGCAGGACTTCAGGAGAATGATGTCATCGTTGGCGCCGATGGCGAGGAGATATTCTCCGTCACGCAGCTCATCACCGTGCTGTGGTCGAAGAACGTCGGCGACTCGGTCGACCTTGTGTTCTACCGCGGTGGAGACCGCGGTGAGGTCTCCGTGGTACTTGGTCCCTATCCCTCGTGATGCGCCGCGCGGCGTCTACGCGTTCAACTTCTTCATCAGGTGGGCCATGTTCTTGGCGAAGCTCCAGGCGGTGTCAAGGCCCTCCTGGTCTTTGAGTACCTCGCCTATGTTCCGCCCGAATGCCATATTCCAGTAGACGGCGCCGGGCATATTGAACTCGAGTATGTGGAACCAGAAATCCATCTGGGCCTTGGTGAAATTGTGGCCGCCGCGGCGAGCTACGACCAAAGGGCCGCCGACTTTGCCCTTGAACTTCTGACCGTTCTTCTGGGCGATGTATCCGGTGCGTTCCATCAGTCCTCTGACCAGTGAGGTCGCGGAGCTGAAGTACACCGGCGTCGAAATGATAATCCCGTCGGCTTCCTTCATCTTCTCGTAGATTGGCCACATGTCGTCCTTCACGGAGCAGGTCTCGGCCTTCACGCAGGCCATGCAGCCGGTGCATCCGCCTATCTTCAAGCCTGCAAGTGGTAGCAGTTCAGTCTCGATTCCCTCCTCCGCGAGGGCCTTGAGAGCGTGGATGGTGAGGATCTCGGTGTTGCCTCCCTTGCGCGGGCTGCCGACGATACCCAAGGCTTTCATGTCGCTGTCTCCTCCTGAGCAATGTTGTGCAGTGTTCTCCGGGGTCTTTGACGATCAGTGAACACGGGGCAATCGTACCGCCGTGGGGCCATATCTTTCAAATTCCTGGTCTCGCTCCACGCGGGAGTTGTTTCTTCTCTGCCGATGGCATTGCCGTCGCTATGGTCGTCCGTAGTACAATTCAGCGGCAAGAGGAGGCGGTAATTGCCGCTGCTGCAACGTCGCCGATTCGCAGAGGTGTCTGGTAGTCGGCGTGACTGACGAGAATCAAGAAAGAGGGGAGGCACGACTGATGGCATACCTTTTGAACGGCAATGCGCACGAGATTGTTCGGTTTCTCGACAAGCCCCAGGCGGAATTCACGAAGGAAGATCTCGTACGCTACATTAAGGCCAACGACATCCAGTTCGTGCAGTTCCGACACGTTGGCGGTGATGGGCGGCTGAAGACGCTCAGTTTCGTCGTGACTGACGAATCGGGAATCGACCGGCTGCTCTCAGAGGGAGAGCGAGTCGACGGCTCAAGCCTTCTCCCCTTCGTAGACGCGTCCTCAAGTGACCTTTATGTGGTGCCGCGGTACAAGACCGCGTTCCGAAACCCGTTCACGCAGTATCCGACCCTGGATATCCTTTGCACGTACTACACGAGCACAGGCGAGCGCCTCGCGGCAGCCCCGGAGAACGTGTTGCACCTGGCTCACGATGTGCTGAAGCGTGAAACGGGATTCACTCTCGATGCCCTCGGCGAACTCGAATACTACGTCATATTCGACGACAGTCACCACTACCCCGTGAAACCCCAGCGAGGCTACCACGAGTCATCGCCGTTCTGCCGCGGAGATGTGCTGCGCACTGAGGCCATGCGCGCCCTCGCACGTGCCGGCGTCAAGGTGAAATACAGCCATTCCGAGGTCGGCAATGTCACCGAGAACGGCCGCGAGATGGAGCAACACGAGATTGAACTTGCCCTGACGCCGCTGGAGGATGCAGCGGACCAGTTGCTAGTCTCCATGTGGATGCTCCGCATGCTTGGATGCCAGGAGGGTGTAACGGTATCGTTCGCTCCGAAGATTGTCCCCGGTCACGCAGGAAACGGCATGCACGTGCACACCAGACTGATGCGGGACGGCAAGAGCGTCATGACCGAGGGCGGGCAATTGAGCGAGATTGCCATGAAGGCAATCGCCGGCTATGTCTCACTTGCGCCGTCGCTGACCGCCTTCGGCAATATGGTCCCGACGTCCTATCTGAGGCTTGTTCCTCACCAGGAGGCTCCGACCAACGTGTGCTGGGGTGACCGCAATCGTTCGGCTCTTGTGCGCGTGCCTCTAGGCTGGCTGAACATCAAGGACATGGCGCGGGACGCGAACCCGCAGCAGATTGCCGACTGCCCTGTACATGAGGGCAACCAGACGGTAGAGGTCCGCAGCCCCGATGGCTCGGCGAACATCTATCTTCTTCTTGCCGGACTCGCAGTCGCAGTGAGGCACGGACTTGGCATGGCCGACGCCCTTGAGGTTGCGGCGAAACGGTACATTGACGTGAACATCTTCGCCGAGGGTCAGGAGGCGCTGCGTGACAGCCTGCCACAGCTTCCGACATCGTGTTTTGCGTCGGCACAGGCTCTGCTGGACGACCGCGCGATTTACGAGCGGGACGGTGTATTTCCTGCGGCAGTTATCGATCAGACGGTTGCCAGGCTCAAGGCATACAACGATGACGGACTCGTTGAGCGTGTTCGCGGCAACTACGACGAGATGTCCAGACTCATAGACGAATACATTCTGTGTCCCTAGTTGCGTGTGAGGCTTCTGGAACAGCGGGCGAACGTATTCGATAGCGGGACAGTGACTCCCTTGTCCGCGATGGCGCCCCTGACGTTGTATCATTAAAGGGGCAAAACCAGGGGAGGCAACGTGTCTGAAGAGAAGGTATCCGTATCCGGTGGGCAGCTCGTAGACAAGATGAAGGAGCTCATCCACGAGGGCAACGTCCGGCGGGTCCGCATCATCCACGACGGGCGGACACTGGTGGACGTGCCGTTGACGCTCGGCGTCCCGGTCGCGGCTGCTACTGTTGTCTGGGCGCCGGTGCTGGCAGCCGTCGGGGCGATTGCGGGGCTTGTCACCGACTGCACGCTCGAGATAGAAAGGATGAACGAGAAGGAGAAGGGCAATTCCGACGGGCCTGCAGTGCTGAAGAAAGGGGACTGAGAAGCCCGCCAGTCGAGGGTTTCCTGCCGGCATCTCTATGCATGTGTGAAAAGATGATGGAGTGGCATTGTGTCTGACCTGTTCGGTTTGCTCCTCCACGCGTGGCCCATCGCCGTTGTCCTTGGTGCCGCGATTTTCGTCTACTCTCGGCGCAGGCTGAGCGGCAGGCTGAGGTTGTACGTCACAATCATCGGCGCGTCCATTCTCGGGTTCTTCGTGTCGGTGTTGCTGCACAACGGCATCTATGCGCTCGTGTTTGTGACGCTGATGGACCGACCTGACATGGATGAGCCGGTGTTCTTCATCATAGCCGTCCTCGTGTGCCCTGTTGCTCTTGTCGTTGGAGTTGTTGGTTCCCTCGTTACCTGGTGGAAGCAGAGACGGTCGCCGCAGACGGACTGAGGATGGCGGAGAAAATCGGATGCGATTGTCGGGTGCAAAGCTGAAGCGGACTTGACAGGGTGACGCCACACTGTTATTTTCGGAAGTGCCCCAAGCGACCAAGCCAGGGATAGAGGGGCTGGACACCCAGAGGGTGGAGGCTGTAGGCGTCCTGAGACCTCCAAGTCGAAGGACACGGAAGGCCCGAGCCAGCGGGGGCCAAGCCGCGATTCCGAAAGCGCGAGGCCACTTGGGGCTTTTCTTTTGTCCCGCTCGTCTCTACTTTCCTCATCTATCAGGCTCGCCTGGCTTCGGCCGCCAGGTGCCGTTGTGTCGCAACCTTCCTTCGAGCACCGTCCGTTGCGTCAGCATAGCCGGGGACCGAAGAGCAGACATCGCTTGCCGTGGACGCATGGCGGACTGACGACAGCGACGTGAAAGCCGGCATCCCGTCGCCTCTCTCTCGATTTCCCCGGGATCGGTCGTCTCAGATGTCCCTGCCCGGGCGGCATCTTGCTCCCCGGAAACTGCAGCGGCGTCGGGCATGGAGTTGACGCGGAGCCGCCACGTTCTTATAGTCAGTCGGACGGATTCAAGCAACCGGGAGAGACGATGGCACGATCAAGAGAACTCGAGATGCGGTCTTCTGCAGTCACAATGTCCGACATGGAGGTCTTCATATTCCCGGAACTCACGTACAGCCTTCTTCTTGCCAATATCATGTCCCCGCGTATCTGGCGGTGGCGTGAAGACCCGTGGTTTGATGGTCTTGAGAAGATGACGCCCTACCGCCGCATCAACCGGCTGAAGCAGTTCATCATGGACCACTACGTCTTCAACCTTGACCTGGATACCTGGGGCCTCACGACAAAGGAGAAGGAGCTTGAGCGCTTCGACGACTTTGTCGACGCGGACACGCTGAAGCAGTCCAACGCGCTCTTCGGCTACGAAGGGGACAAGTACTACTTCAGCATCGACATAAGGAGGCATTTCGGTCTCGACAAGTACGAAGGCAACGTCATTCCGTACTGGAAGACGGAGACGGTGGAGGCGATGGACGCGTTCCGGCACAAGCCTGTGTATCGGAATGGTGCAGGCGAGTGCGTCTCACTCGCTGCACTTTATGCTGCGGCCCTCTTCATCGTGGCGCGCGTCCCGCTGGAGGACATCTATCTAATGGCGACCCCTCTTCACTCGCAGAACTTCGTTGACATGGGCGATGGCATACTCACGAACAACCGTCGGTTGCTCACCAAGGCGATGTGGTTCAACGGCACGGCTCTCTCTGCGCAGGCGAGGCGCGCACTGGAGAACGAGCGCGTTACCATCGTGGCGCACCTGGGAGGTCACGTCCATACGGTGTATGAAGAGGCAACGATAGACCCTCGCGCCTACGCCCACTACTGTGAGCGCCTGCGGAGCTTCCTGAAGACGCAGATAAGCGAGGAAATAGTCGTGAACTTCCTTCGCCATCACCGCGATCTCCAGAGCTGTTTCCAGATTCGCTGGCCTGTCCATGGTGTTGAGCACTACATACCGTCCGAGCGCGCGTTCTTCTACGAGCATGGCAGCCCGTACCGCATCAGCGACCGGACGAGGGCGAAGCTGCTAGGAGATATAGATGAGGAGGAGTTCCAGACCGCTCCGCTGCCTCAGAGAATAGTGCTCAACGACTTCGAGGACTACATCCGTGACAACCGGATCGACTGCGAGAAGCCCGCGGACATTGAACGACTCAAGCGCGAACTGGGACGCAACTGCGAGCGCGCCGGGAGCGCCATCGACGCCCTCACCGCGTTCTGTCACGTAAGGCCCAAATTGCCAGATGCCGGCGCAAAGAACTTCGTGAGCGCGGGCGAGCCGCTCGGCATCCGGGCGGATATGACGCGCGAGGAGATTGAGCAGCGGCTGGAGGCCATTCGGGATCGCAACCCCGTGGCCGACCTGGCGTTCTACGCCTACAGGGACCTCAACCGTACCGGGGCCCGGCCGTTCCTTCTCGCCGCCCTTGAGCGAAACCCTGTGTCCATAGTGGGAGCCAAAGGGATGTCCGATGTGGATGTGGTGCGTGTGGTGTCTGAGATGCCGGACGAGTCCATCTACGACGAACAGGGGCGACTTGCTCAGCCTGACGAAGTGTGGAACTACGGGCGCGGCGACGGTGTCGAGAAGGCTATCCTCCTTGCCAACGTCCTGCATGGGAGGATGCCCGATGCCCCGCTCGAACTGCACCTGACGCCCGATTCAGCTCGACTGATGGCCGCTGGCGTCACCTATGAGTTCGGCTCCTGCAAGGGGCTGGCGCCGCAGGTCTGGCCTCTGGCTGAGTGGTTGCGCGCGACGTCATGACGGACTGTCGCTGTCACGTTTCCGCGTGAGGCGTATCAGGGTCTTGGACGTGAGCAGCACGTGCAACGTCAATAGGACGAGGAACGGCACCCAGAGCCACAGGTGCAGCTTGAACGCGAGGGCCTTGCCAAGCAGCCCGAAGGTCAGTGCCTCAACTGCGTGATACTGCGTGATGCCGAGTCCTGTCACCACGACGAGGACGGCCAACACGAGGAGCGACCAGTGCACCACCTTGAGCAGCGTTTGCCTGTGCATTTCACCTAGCCGAAGAACGACTTGTCCGTATCACCGACGTTGGAGTAGCCCCGTTGTTCCCAGAATCCCTCGTAGTTCTCGTCGTCTGAAAGCTCTATCTCATTCACCCACTTAATCCCCTTGTAGCCCCACTTGCTCTCGGCCACTACCTGGAACGGGAAGCCTCGCTCGGGCGGCAGCAACACGTCGTTCATCTTGTGAGCCATGATGATGTCGTTGTCGTATATGTAGTCGAGCAAGAACGAGGTGCTGTAGCCGTCAACCGAACGAAAGATGATGACCTTCGCCTCGGGCAGTACGCCGACCTCGTCGAGAATGTCAGTGACAAGGACGCCCTCCCACAACAGCTTGACACTCCACCCCTCCACGCAGTCCAGGGTGACTACCTTCTTGTACGAGTCATGCTTCTCCACTACGTCTTCATAGCTGTAAGTCTTCTCGTTCTCAACGAGTCCGTTCACTGTCAGGGCATACTGGGACACATCCACGTATTGAGGGCCCGCGATGGAATTCTCGCGGAAGTCGTTGATGGAAGAGAGGTCTTCTCCCTCGTAGTCGCGAATCTCGACTTCAGGCAACTCGCCTTCCTCGGGTACCAGTCCGGGCGGAGGCGCCGCACATCCGCTTCCGAGAGACGCCACGAAAGGAGCGGTCACGATAGCCGTGACCAGCAACGTCCGCTTCATCGTGTACACCTCCATTGGCCGGAAGGGTATGGTCGGATGAGAGACGTGTCAAACCCGGCCGCCGGTGAGGCAGTCCGTCGCTTCGGGGCGGCTCAGCACGGGATGCCGTATGTGCCGCTGAGACCGTCCCGGAACAGCCCGACATGAGGCGGGAGGAACGTAAAGACGACAAGCAGGATTGCGAACATGACAACGGGCACGGGCGCCAGTCTGTTGGCGGCAGGACTTCGCTCGTCGCCTGTGAGGATGCGGTAGCTCAGCGACTGGCCCAGGATTACGGCCACGACGAATGCGGTGATGTCGAGCATGAGCAGATGGTGTCCCAGTACTGATGTGTAGCCATAGAAGAACGCCACGACGAGCAGAGGCGTCAGTGGAATGCTCAGTCCCTCGGCCAGGAGGAAGTTGTTCACTCTTCCGAGTAGCGGGCGGCGTTCTATGAGTGCCCACGCGACCGCCGGCCAGAAGGCCAGCTTGAGATGCTCCCAGACTGATTCATTCACTGCTGCGAATGGAGCAACCAGCGGCAAGCCGCCGGACCACTCGTAGGCGAAATGCAGTGCCGAACCCACAGCCAGAATGAATGCCACCCCGGCGATCTTCCACGATGCGGCGGCGCGCCTGTCAACTTCAACTCCCGGTCTCATGCCTCTTTGGCCTGTGGCGCGAACGTCAGGGTTAGCGCGCCCTCGCGGATAGCGTGAAACAGTCCGCTGGACTCAATGGCCGCACTCAACTGCGTTGCCCCGAAATGGTGGTCGTGCGATGAGATGATTCCTGAGGGATTCAGGACCCTGTGGAGCTCCCGCAGCACGGCGGCGGGGTCCGAAAGGTCATGATAGATATCGTACAGCAACGCGACGTCCACACTGTGCGCGGGCAAGCCCGTGTCGCAATCGGAGAGGATGGTGCTGACGTTGTTCAGGTCCGCCTTTCGTGCTCTCTCTGTCACCATCTTGAGCGCAAGGGGATGCATGTCGAGCGCGTACACCTTTCCCGCGTCGCCGGTCATGCGGGCAGCCGGGACGACGTAGCTGCCCGGTCCGCAACCGAAGTCGAGCACGGTCGAGCCCTGTTTGATGCCGGCTTCTTCCAGGAAGTCCTCACGAGGCGCCCGTGCGTCCCTGAACCTGTAGCCGAGAGCCATGAACCTGAAGGCCCAGTCGGGCTGGGGATTGCTGGCTCGATGTTCCCTCATCAGTCTTCTCCTGCAACGCCAGTGTCGTGCTCCCGGGATGTCTCCTGGCGTCCGCGTAGCTCCTCCTCGAGCCAGCCGTACTTCGGGCGGTCTCCCTCGTCAAACGGCGGCACGTAGGGCTTGATATCGAGCAGGGGGGTCCCGTCTATCATGTCGATACCCCTGATGTGGACCGTGCCTCCCTCGATGCCCGTGAGCCGCACGATTGAGAGGCCGATGGGGTTTGGCCGCCGGGGAGTCCTTGTGGAGAACAGACCTCGCCGAGTTCCGTCCCAGGACGGCACGACGTTGAGTGAATAGCTGTCAACAAGGTGCAGGTAGCACAGCAGG
>CAZQML010000195.1:0-3098 GCA_964594245.1 uncultured Dehalococcoidales bacterium
TGTTCCGATGACCAGAAGGGTATACTTCAATGGCTCGTGCGACAGAGGGTTGAGATTGACGAGCTTCCCCGACCTGGCCTCTCGGGCGCTCCTCACGAAGCCGACGGGACCATCACGGTTCATGTCGTCCTTCACTTCCTCGATGTCTGCTTCGAGTGCCGCCGCAATCTCGCCGGCCATCTTCTTCGTGTTACCCGTCCTTGAGTAGTAGACGACGAGTGTCTTCATAAGCAACCATGTCCCTTCTGCAGCGAGAGATTCGCCCGCTGCGCGTGTCCTGCTGCCACTGTCTTGGCGTCTTACTGCCTGACAAGTCCACGCTCTTGATGCCTGGGTCGCCGTAGTACAGACCGGCTACAAGAATCGTCAATCTTATGATGGCACGCTACTTCACAGGTTCGGTTGGCTTGCACGCAGATTGCGTGAAGGCCGCTCCCGTGTCCGGTGCCATTATCGCAGGGTTGCGTAATCCACGATTCGTTTCCCACGTTCTTCCATGCAAGGAGTGTCTAGGGCTGTTTGGCCCTAGTTTGTCCCACGTTGCCGTTCCGCTTGTCGACCCCAACAGCCTTGCTCTGGCGTACAAGTTGAGGGTCAAGCGTATGCACTCTCGCCAGCGTCGTCAGACCGACGATGCACGGCAGCGCGGCTGCATAGGCGCAGAGATAGAAGAATGAACCTGTGAAGTAGGCGAAGAAAGGAACCGTCGCGAACATCACGACGCTGCTCAGGGTGTAGTTGCGTGAGAGCCATAGTGTTCCTGCGGCGAGCGGGAATACTATGCCGACGTGAAGAGGAAGCAGAGCGAAGAGCACCCCTATGCTTGTTGCCGCTCCCCTTCCTCCACGGAAACCGAGTGTGATGGGCCAGTTGTGTCCCGCAACGACGGCAACGCCGGCGAACAACACAACACTCTCCTGCCCGCTCAGATGGCGGGCAATGAGGATGGCCAGCACGCCCTTGGCGATATCGGCGGTGAGGGTGAAAGCTGCGGGAGCGAATCCCAGGCAGCGCATGACGTTGGCGGCCCCCACGTTGGCGTCACCAACCTTCCTGATATCTATGCCGTGGGCATGCGCGACCAGATACGCCGGCGGTATGGAACCGAGCAGGTATGCAAGCACTATGCTGGATACCGCTGACACACTTCCACCATACTCGGCGAAAACCTCCCTGGACGGTATCGGGCGGTATTCGCCCGTATCAACTATGGAGCCATGTGGCTTCCACTTCGTCGCGTTACACCATATGCACTTCTATCCGGGACCTCGCGGGTCCGTCCGTAGCAGGGCCGCCCCAGCCCGGGGGCTGGAAGGCCACCCCTCGTTTCTGACCTTGCGCCATGGCGTCGGCGCCAGGATTAGTCGCTGTCTCCCGTGCTTCGCCTGGCCTCAATAAGCCGCTTCTCCACGACGACGAATGCGCCCATGCCGAACAGTGCACTGGCGAGCCAGATGAGGCCTCCGACCAACGGGATCGCAGTCAGAAGAGTGAACAGCAACAGTCCAAGGGCGAGACAGCCAATCATGAAGCCTCTCCCCACGAGGGGCTTCGAGTGACCGAGTATGAGATGTCCGATGAACATGCTTACAGGGAGATGACTCAGGTAGAGCAGCGCGCCCCACAGCACCAGGGCTATGAGCCCCACTGGCAGCCCGACCACCGTGATGCAGACGACGATGGCTGCAAGCGGAGTCACGAAGAGCGCAATCGCCCCCCACCCGGCGCTGGCGCCAGTGTGAGTCCGTATGGAGTCCGAGGCGCCCGCCATCCGTCCGGGAAGCAGCAGTATCAGCACGATGCCTGTAACGAGCGCCATCAGATAGGCGGCTATCTTCCACGTGATGCCGGCGAGGAAGAACAACGGGCCAAGTGCTCCGAGACCCTTGCGCACCTCCTCTTCCACGTCCTCCTCCTCGACGCCTTCCGTAAATGCAACAGAGCCCTTCACGGCGCCGGCCGGTATGTCCGCCTCCGTGCCGGCCGTGTAGCTCAGATTGCCCTCGATCACGGCGCCGGGCTTCACTTCGAGCGTGCCGACTTTGATATCCACATTGCCGCCGACGTGGCCCGCAATCACGAGGGTCTCAGCTCCGCCCTTGACATCACCCTCCACCTCACCAAGCACGTAGACCTGGCTCGCACCAAACACGAGGTCTTGTCCCACGCGGGCCCCGTCGGCCACCGTGAGCGTGCCGCAGCCTGCCACCAGGTCACCTTCGATGTCACCCGTTGCATCGACGGTGGAAGCGCCGACTCTGACTCCGCGCCCGACGCTGCCGCTAAGGGTTACTGTCTGTCCCGCGACAGTGGCGCCATCGTCAATGGTTCCTCCGACGCTGACGGTCTGGCCTGCGGCGAAGACACTGCCGTGCACAACGCCGGTAGTGGTGACCGCGCGTCCTCCAAGGTAGAGGTCGCCCTGGACCTCTTCTCCGCCTCCGACGGTTACCAGGTCGCCAGCCCGTGAGTCAAACGCGAGCACGGGCGCCGCGGAGAGCACCATTGCGAACACCGCAACGGACAGTGCCGGGAGCAATCGAGTGAATCGTCTCGTCTTCATCCTGTCCTCCTGACCGTGTGACGCGCTCGCGCGCCCGGTCTGCTACTTGTCCATCATGTCGCGCAGGCGGTCCATCTCTCTGCGTATCTCGCGCTGCTCCCAGGCGCCGTGTTGGGGAAATGGGAATGGCAGCAATCATGTGGACGGATTCGGCTCTGCCGCCTGCCCTTTCGCGCCTCACGGGGGTACCACGATTCTGCACTGCACGATACTGCAAGATGCGTCGGCTGGCAAGTTGGATGAAGACGTGACCATATCGATCCCGCCGGGCGACTGCAGGCACGAGTCGGGGCACGTGCGCAACGTCCCCCGCGACGGTGGCACAGAGGGGGAGTGCCGGGACCGGCGCTCCCCCGGGGCAAACTGAGCTAGTCAGCGAATGCGATGATGCCGAATACAACGAGGTTGGCGATGGGAACGATCAGCAGTATGCCGAGCCAACCAGGCTTGTTGCGGGCCTCCGCTATCTTCCACATTACGAGGATGGCGAAGACGATGTTCGCAATGGGGATGAAGAAGAAGAAGACCCACCACC
>CAZQML010000196.1:0-7380 GCA_964594245.1 uncultured Dehalococcoidales bacterium
CCGAAACGGCATCCGCTTCTTTCTGAAACGAGAGGAGGCGAAGCACATGAAAGGAACCATTGCAGTAGGAGCAGGCGACGGCATCGGCCCTGACATCATCGCCGAGGGCGTGAAGGTCCTCAAGGCGGTTGAGAAGAAGTACGGCCACGAGTTCACGCTCAAGTACTTCGACATCGGAGGGGTGAGCATCGACAAGTTCGGTACGCCGCTCACCGATGAGAACATCCAACTCTGCCGAAGCAGCGACGCATTTCTCCACGGCTCCGTCGGTGGCCCCAAGTGGGACTACCCTGGGTCGAAGGCCTATACGAACACGTGTGGACTCCGCATCAGGAAAGAGTTCGACGTGTACGCGAACCTGAGGCCGGTCAAAGTCTACCCGGGCATGGAAGGATGCTCGCCGCTCAAGTCAGAGACGGTCAAGGGCATGGATCTGGTAGTGGTGCGGGAGAACACCGGAGGCGCCTACTTTGGACAGCCCAAGAAGCAGTGGATGGAAGACGGAGTGCGATGGGCGGTGGACACCATGCTCTACAGCGAGCCCCAGATAGAGCGCATCCTGCGCGTCGGCTTCGAATTGGCGCGGTTGCGTAGAAGGAAGCTTGCCTCCGTTGAGAAGCAGAATGTCACTGAAACGGGCAAGCTCTGGCGCGCGATGGCCATTGAGATGAGCAAGGAGTACCCCGATGTCGAGCTTGAACACGTGCTTGCTGATGCGTGCACGGCTTGGCTCCTGCGAGTTCCCGCGAAGTTCGACGTGCTCGTAATGGCCAATCTGTACGGCGACATAATCAGTGATGAGGCTGCGGCAATCTCGGGTTCGCTCGGCATGGGTGGGTCCGCGCAACTTGCCGGCCTGCCGGCTGGCAACGAGCGTGCCTGGGGTTTCTACGAGTCTGCCCACGGGTCTGCGCCCGACATCGCCGGCCAGGGCATCGCCAATCCCATCGCAACGATTCTCAGCGTCGGGTACATGCTTGAGTACACATATGGACTACGCAAGGAGGCGGAGGTCGTGGACTGGGCGGTCGGTCAGGTTGTCATGCAGTACCGAACCAGGGACATCATGGAGGAGGGCAAGACCCTCGTCAGCACCAGAGAGATGGGCGACCTAATAGTGGCGGCAATCGAGCAAGCCTGAGCGCCCACCGGTCAACACCTGTGTCAACGTTGAAGGCGCCGGAGTCCGGCGCCTTCATTCATTCCAGCGGGTGGAGTTCGGGCAGCAGGCCCCTATGTGGCCTTGCGCGAGAGCGCGGCGTACACCTCATCCTGCTGCGGCATCGATACGCCAAGCTCCTTCGCCTTGAGCACGGCATAGCCGACCAGCGTCTCAACCTCCGTCGGCCGGCCGTGCTCGAAGTCAAGCTGCATCGAGGTCTTCGTCTCATACGGGAATCCCTCAGCCTTGACCATCGATTGCTCCACAATGCCCTCCGGCAGGTCGACTCCCACCTTTGCGGCGAGAGCGCCAATCTCCGCCATCATCTCGCGCAACTGCTTCTTCCTGGCCGTGTCATCCAACAAGCCACCCTGAGGCACCGCATAGAGGGACGTAAGGGCGGACAGCGGTTCCACAAAGAGGTATTTCGACCACACCTCGCGGAGAACGTTGGGTGTCAGTTCGACATTGAGACCGGCCTCGAGGAACAGGGTCTCAATCGCCCGGTAGGGCTCAAGTTCTCCATTCGGGTTGCCGAAGAAGAACTTCCGGGGGCCACCCATCTGCTCGACAACACCCGGCGACTCGACGTGCGTGGAGATATAGATGCAGGCGCTGAGTATGTCGCCACGACCCAGCCCTTCGCATACCAGTTCGGCGTTGCCAACGCCATTGCCGGGCGGAATCACGACGGTGCGGCTGTCGACGGCCACCTTTATAGACCTGGCCGCCTCAAGCAGATCATAGCCCTTGGTGCAGAGAAGCACCACGTCAACCGTCCCGAGTTCACCGGGAGAGTCCGTTATCACGGACGGCCTGACAATGGCGTCGCCATCCTTGGCCAGCAGCTTCAAGCCGTTGCTCCTGATGGCATCCAGGTGCGGGCCGCTAAGCTCCGCAAACAGTATCTCGTGCTCTCCACCGGGAGGGAAGCGGTGAGCAAGTCGTCCGCCAAGGTAGCCGCCGATTCCGCCGATTCCGACAACTGCGATTCTCACTGCCTGGTTACCTCCATACTCAACATACGTGCGAATGTATCACAATTCGCTCCGCGCCGCAGTGTGTCCCGCCGCCATGCTCCGCGCACCGGCCGACGGTGCACGCGTCCTGGCACGTCTACCCCGTCCGCAGGCTACCGCAAGACAGAGGGGGCGACCCTACGGCCACCCCCTGTCTGTTTGCTTCCTATCAGAGAAACAGCTATTCCTTCTTGAGAATCAGCACCAGCGCGATGATAAGGACGATGCCTACAACGACAATCGCAAGTATGCCTGCCGTGCCGAGGCCGGTCTCCTGCTGAGTGGGCACGTTCTTCGTCACGGTCTTAGTGCCGACGACGCTGAACTGGCCCATCATGCCGTCGACGGAGACCTGGTACGTGCCCGGAACCGCCCTGGATAGCCTGAAGACCACCTGTTTGCAGGAGCCTCCAGACACGCCTACGGACTGGCTCTGTTCGGCGTTGCCGCTCACCATGAGGGTCGCAGTCTTCGTCCCATCCTCCTCACCCTGATTGCACACATTTGCGGAGACGATGACCTCCTGGTTGGGAAGCACCTGCTGCGGGTCCACGTTGAGGTAAGAGACTGACATCTTCGCAGGCTCGAGTGGCTTGTCCTTCTTCTCTTCCCTCGGCGCCAACACCGTGATGTAGAGTTCCCTGGTCGCGGTCACGGTCTCAGTTTTCCCGGGGGTGCCGTTGCTCAGAATATCCCCTGAAGGCAGGAAACTGAGAGGAGTGGAGCACCACCACTCATAGGTGAGGCTGACGGTGTACTGTCCCGGCTGGGTGTACACATGGCTTGGATTCGCTGCCGTGCTGGTTCCACCGTCGCCGAAGTCCCATTTCTGTAGGCGCCATTCACATTCCGGCTCCGGCCCTATCTCTCTCACCGCTATCCGTGACAGCAGGCCATCCGCCGGAAGAAACGAGAAAAACGTCATAGTCGTCTCGTCGGTGAACTGCACACTGAGCGGCGCGTAGCCACTCGTAGGCGTGGCCGAGAAAGCGACTTCAGGATCAGGAGTTCCGGCGAGCGCCGGAGTTGCCGCTGCGAGTAGCGAGAGCAGCACCATCAGGCTGAGTCCTATGCTGAGTCTTCTGACTGCCTTGTTCAAGTTAACCTCCTCCGTATCACCGTCACGCAGCACCTCTGTCCTGCATGACGACGATTGTGCCAGCGGTTTCTTCAAAGTGCAAGTAGCTCTGTCCCAGGACCGGCTGGGATGCTACGCGTCGGACCTCTGCGCCCTGGGCGCGCGGATAGTCGTGTACTGACTTCAGGCCTCGCGCCTGCATCCTCGTACGGGTGGGTTTGACACGCGCGCAGCATTCAATGCTCTACATGAACAACGGCTCCATCTGGAAACCGAGCCCTTTCTCCTCCGCCACCCTGTACACCGCCCACGCTGTGACAACGTCTTGAATCGCAAGACCGGTTGTGTCGAACACCGTAATCATCGTGTCATCGGTCCGCCCGGGCTTCAGGCCGGCTGCAATCTCGGGCAGCTCCGCGTAGACGCCCGACCTGTCGAACTCGCCACTACTGACGGGCACGTTTATCTCCCCGGCATGGCTCGCCTGCTCCCAGTCGTCCACAACAACCCGCGCGCGTTTCAAGATGCCGGCCTCTATCTCTTGCTTCCCCGCTGCATAGGAGCCGACGCAGTTGATGTGCATGCCTTCGTGTACCCACTCGTTCTTCACGATTGGCGTGTCGCTCGGCGTCGCCGTCACCAGCACGTCACAGGCGCGCACCACCTCTTCCGCAGTGTCGCAGGCCCGTCCCTTGAGCCCTAGACTGGTGGCAACACGTGCCAGTCCCGCAGTCTTCTCAGGAACCAGGTCGTTGACAAGCACCTCTTCAAGCTGCAATACGTGTCTGACGGCCTCGAGCTGGAACGGCCCCTGGAAGCCCGCGCCGATAATCCCGAGAACACGCGAGTCCCGTCTGGCAAGGAGCTTCGTGGCAACTCCGGCAGCCGCTCCGGTCCGCATGCCGGTGACATACGCACCGTCCATGATGCACAGCGGTTCGCCGGTGTCAGGGCTGATGAGCACAATCGTCGACAGGAGGGTCGGCAGCCCGTGCCCGGCCGGATTGCGCGTGTGCACGCTTATCAGCTTCACCGCAGCCTGTTCGAGCTGCTGCAGCGAACCCGGCATGATAAGCAGCACGCCCTCATGCTCCGGGAAGCGCAGGTAGCTCTTCGCCGGCATCTGGGACCGGCCGAGACCTCTCTCGACGAACGCTTGCTCAACCAGCGCCAGCACGTCTTTCATCCGGAGCGTCCCGTTCAGGTCGCTCGCCCTCAGCACACGCAGTTTCCTGGTCATGAATACACCTCTCGTTCACCTGTTGCGCCCACGGGGATTTGGCATAGTCTATCAGCGCGCCGGGCGCGTGGCGCGAGTCCGCGGGGCACAGGTTGCCTCTCCGTAACTCCCTCTTCTGGCACTCCACCCCCTGACGCGCTACACTTGCACTCCGCGCATTCGTGCGCAAGCGTGAAGACGATTGGAGGAAGAAGGTAATGTCCAGGTCAGAAGAGTATATGCAGGAGGCTTTCGCCGGTGAGTCCCAGGCAAACCGCAAGTACCTTGCCTTCGCACAGGCCGCCGACAAAGAGGGCTTCCCCCAGGTGGCAAGGCTGTTCAGAGCCGCAGCGGAGGCTGAGACCATCCATGCTCACAACCATCTGAGGGCCATGAAGGGCATCAGGAGCACAGGGGAGAACCTGCAGGAAGCGATAGCGGGCGAGACACACGAGTTCACAAAGATGTACCCCGAGATGATTGAGGCTGCCGAGGCAGAGGGCAACAAGGACGCGTTGCGCAGCTTCAAATACGCCAACGAGGTGGAGAAGGTACACGCGAAGCTGTATGAGGGCGCATTGAACAGCCTTGGCGACAAGTCCGGGGATTACCCGTACTACGTCTGCCCGGTATGCGGCTACACGTCGGAGGTCGATGCACCGTCAGTCTGCCCCGTCTGCGGCACCCCGGGCAGGATGTTCAAGAAGATAGAGTAGGCTTTGCCCTCTGGTTCGAACCTTGTGGAGGCGGGCAGGCGCGCCGATGGGCGGCCACCCCCTCGTTCGTCACTCCAGCATGGCTGGCCGACCCGCGACTCTCTACTCCTTCACTGCCTCACTCAATCACTCCTCCCCTCTTTCACTCTCCCGAAGCGGCCTGCTACAGTACATCCTATTGCGCCACGACCACCCCACAGAGGCGTTCCGAACCACAGGAGTATGAAACCTTGGAACAGCACCATCAAACGAGACATTTCGACGAACGGGATTCACTCTTCGCGAGAGCACGACTCATCAAAGGCACCGCGGCGTACCGCGACTACTATCGGCGATGTCCCGAGCGACTACAGACAGACGAGGGACTACGTCACTGCGGCGGGTTGATAAGGCTCGATACCGGCGGCGCGTTCAACGGCGAACAGATACGGGAACTTACGCCCAGGCCGCCGGGCAGGCTGCTTCAGGTGCTGATGCGCGCCCTGCCACCCGTTCGTTCCTCAGTGGAAGCAAGGATGAAGGCTCAGGCAGAGACCATACCGGACCACCTTCCCGACACGGACCTCATACAGGCACTCATCGACGATTCGACGCCGGTCATTCGCGACTACCTCGAAGCAGACAGACGGAAGAGGCCTGCGGCCCGCAGGTTGCATGGAGAAGCCGGGAAGATGGCCAACGTCGTGAAGCAGGTCGCGAAGTTCTACGGTGCGGCCCTTGTGGGCGTCGTCGAAATGGAGGACCACCACTACTACACTCACCACGCCAGCGGAGAACCGGTCGGCCGCGACTTCAAGTACGCGGTCGTCTTCGCCGTGGTCATGGACAGGGACATGATTAATCGCGCACCCAACAGGGAGACCCTACTGGCGACATGCAACGGGTACATCGACGCCGCACACACCGGTGCCAGGTTATCCGCCTACATCAAGTCACTGGGCTACGAGACCTCACTCAGCTGCATGGTTTCCTACGACGTCCCGCTGGTGCAACTCGCCGAGCGAGCCGGAATCGGACAGATAGGACGCTGCAACTTCATCGTCACGAAGGAGTACGGCAACAGGGTCAGGCTCGGCGCAGTGCTCACAAACCTTCCATTGGAGGTCGACGTGCCGGTCGACTTCGGTCTGAAGGAGTTCTGCATGCTCTGCGGCAAGTGCGCCGCCAACTGCCCTGCGAACGCGCTGTCCGATGAGGAGCCGCAACTCATCAACGGCTGCAAGGTTTGGGACCACGACGAAGTGGCGTGCATGCACGCGTGGATGGAGTTCGGTACCGATTGCGGCATCTGCATCGCCAGTTGCCCCTTCACACAGGGTGTCGCCATGAAGAAAGTCAACGCCATGAAGGGGAATCCGGACATCATGAGGGAGATTCTCAGGGAGGATGCCGATAAGCACGGCACCCGCGCCTGCAGCCCACACCCACTGCCCATCGCAGAAGTCTAGGGGCAGGGCTCTGTCCCTGCCCTTCAGGGAGGTGGCCGGGGCGGTATCTTCAGGGGTGAGGAATGCCTCGCCCACCGAAATGTGGTCACCAGCCCGCCGCTGCCGGCACTCATACATGTGCGAACCCACTGTTCTCTCCCATACTCGCTCGTGCCGCCTCGTGCAGTTTGACAACGTGGTGCGCAAAGACGAATATTCGGTTCAGATACCTGCCACCGGAGTCTTGCCAAAGGTGAGAAGGAGGCAAGGGAAGGGGACATCATGCCAAGCAAAGACAGGGGAAAGTCCGACGACAGGAAGTCGGCAAAGGGACCGGCAGCCACAGGAGGCACAGCGCAGAAGGGCGCCCCGGCCCCGAAGGGCAAGTACGCCGCCGAAGCTCCAAAGATGGAGGGTAAACAGAAGAAGGCGAAGCTGCACAAGGACAAGCGCGGCCGGGGAGCGAAGTAGGGCAGCCGACAAGGCGCCCTGGTCGCGAGCCGCAAATCCGCAGCATTGCGTTCCGCCAACCCGGTGTGACTGCGCGGAAATCATAGTGGGCGAGGCCTGCCTCGCCCGCCATTCGTTCATCGCCGGCCCTCCGCTGACAGTGCTCACGACTGTACCGACCACACGTCCTGGAGGGCAGGGCTCTGTCCCTGCCCTCCGGGGAGGTGGCCGAGGCCGCATCTACAGGAGTGAGGCATACCTCGCCCACCGTCATTTCGTCACACCACCAGTCCCGGCACTCCTGCCCGC
>CAZQML010000197.1:0-12636 GCA_964594245.1 uncultured Dehalococcoidales bacterium
TGCTTGCAGAGACAGGCGAGGTTGCGCCGGTTGCAGGTAGCGGGGTGCTTATCAGGTACGATGGGTGTACGGACAATCACCACCATTTTCGCTGTGACTCGTGTGGGTGCGTACTGGATGTCGAGGAGCCGGTTGACACAGGGTTGGACCGGAGAGTGGCCGCGCGGACGGGACTTGAGATACGCTGTCACTCGCTCGTGTTCCACGGTCTTTGCGAAGACTGTCAAAGTGGAGAGCGGGGCTCGACGCGATCGTCGGCACGGGAGCCGGCAAGTGAAGGGCTGGACATGGTGGTGGGGCAGCCCGGGAGCTTGAGGAAATGACAATTAGGGAGGTGTAGTCCCATGGCGGTATTCACTTCAGCCGAGCTGCTGGACATCGCGGTTGGAATCGAGAGGAATGGGGTGGCCTACTACGATTTCCTCTCTCAGACCGCAGCTGATGCAGCGCTGAAAAAGACCTACGAGGGGTTGGCTGATATGGAGCGACATCATGTCGATGTGTTCCAGCAGATGAGACGGGCACTGGCCGGCGCCGGCGCAGTTGTGCCGGTGGAGGATGAGGAAGAGTACGGAGCGTACCTCAAGGCGCTCATCGACTCCTCCGTGTTCACTGATGACCGGGTTGCCCGCGAACTTGCGAGGCAGGCAAGAGGTCCGGCGGAGGCTCTTCAGCTTGCACTGGGCGCCGAGAAGGACTCGATACTCTTCTATATTGAGATGCGAGACCTGGTGCCGCAGCGTCAACGCGAAGCGGTAGACAATATCATCAAGGAGGAGAGAAGCCACGTGAGGCTGCTCTCCGACCTGAAGCAACGCTACTCGTAAGGGGGAATGAGAGATGCAGACAGACATGAAGAGAATGGACATCCTGAAGAAGGCAGTTGAGATAGAGGCTGCCGAGAAAGGCTACTACGAGAAGGCTGCGGCGAGTGCCACCAATGCACTCGCGAAAAAGCTCTTCGAGCGGCTGGCCCTGGAGGAGGACGCCCACGGGAAGAAGTTCCAGGAAATCGAGTTGCAGTTGAGCAAGTCTGATGATTGGCCCTCGGGCGAGGCGCCTTCATGGCAAGGGCGGGAACTCAAGCTCGTGTTCGCCGGCCTCAAGTCCGCCTCTCCGCAGGAGGTGCAGGTTGCGAGCACGGAACTCGATGCCATGAAGGACGCGATGGGACGGGAATTGCAGGCGTATGACATGTACCGGACCCGAAGCAAGGAGAGTACGTCTCCTGCCGAGAAGAAGTTCTACAATGTTCTGGCGGGCGAGGAACGGATACACCACCTTGCTCTGCTCGATGCGTATGAATACCTGACGGACCCCGCTGGCTGGTTCACGGTGAAAGAGAAGTGGACGCTTGAAGGATAGCGGGGTCTTTCCAGAGGGAGGCGAGATGGATGATGTGATGCTGGGAGTGCGCAACCTGGTCGTTGAGGTCGGAGGCGTCGAGATACTTCACGGCATAGACCTCAACATCGGGTATGGCGAGACCGCTGCGCTGTTCGGTCCGAATGGCAGCGGCAAGAGCACGCTGCTGATGACCATCATGGGCTTCCCAAGGCATCGCGTTACGCGAGGCAGCATACTGTTCAAGGGGCAGGACATAACGGGTCTCTCAGTGGATGAGAGAGCGCGCCTTGGAATCGGAATCTCCTTCCAGAGGCCGCCTGCCGTCAGGGGAGTGAAGACACGAGACATGGTTGTGGCCTGTCAGCGCGGAAAGGGAACTGAGGGCGAGCTACGTGACCTGGCGGCAGCAGCAGGGCTCGTCGATTTCCTGGACAGGGATGTGAACTACGGGTTCTCCGGCGGAGAAATCAAGCGGTCCGAGTTGCTGCAACTGGCTGCCCAGAACCCCGAACTTGCCCTGCTGGACGAACCTGAGTCCGGAGTCGACCTCGTGAACATCGCAGTTATCGGGGAGCTCATCAACAGGGTGCTGCAGAAGGATGTGAGAATCAGGGAGCGAAGTCACTCCGGTCTTATCATCACGCATACCGGGCACATCCTTGACTATGTGAGCGCCCGCACCGGGTACGTCATGATTGATGGACGGCTCTCGTGCGGTGGTGACCCTCACGAGATACTGGCGACAATCAAGAAGTGCGGCTATGAGGAGTGCGCTACATGCGTGAAGTGAGGCCCGAACCCGAGACCAGTGGCGCGGTACGGCTTTCTCCATCGCCGGCGGCAGCCGGCGATGAGATAGACCCTGAAGCCTACGAGGCCGAGGCGCCGGGCATGGCGTATGAAGATGACCCCACCCGCCTTCCGGAAGAGATGAAGGCGCGTATGCTCGAGACAGGTGTATTGATTGACAGCCCGGGCGACCGCTCCGGCACCTTCATCCAGGTTGACCACACTGCCGTTCATTCGTCTGTCGCGCAGGACGGCATCGAACTTCTGCCGATAGGCGCGGCACTTGCGGAATACGACTGGTTGTCACAGTACTTGTGGCGCGCGGTGGACTCAGGAGCTGACAGATTCACGTCGAGCGTGGAGCAGTCTGAACGCAGGTCCGAGTACAGCGGCTACTTCATCAGGGCCCTTCCGGGCCGGAAGACGCTCCTGCCGCTTCAAACCAGCCTTTATCTTGGCACGGAGGGCCTGGCCCAGAGCGTCCACAACATCGTGATAGCGGAAGAAGGCTCGGAGTTGCATATCATCACGGGTTGCACATCGGGCCCCCACAACCGGGCCGGTCTGCACCTGGGTGTCTCCGAGTTCTATGTGGGAAAGGGAGCCAAGCTCACCTTCACGATGATTCACAACTGGGAGCCGGGGATTGCCGTTCGGCCGCGGACGGGCATCGTGGTCGAGGAGGACGGCACGTTTCTCAGCAACTACGCGATTATGAAGCCCGTTCACAATCTCCAGATGAGTCCTGTGGCGCGCTGCGTTGGCGAAGGGGCCACGGTCAGGTTCAACAGCGTGATAGCAGGCTTCCCTGGAGCGAAGATGGATATCGGCTCCAGTGTGTACCTCGATGCGCCGCGTTCGCGCACAGAGATTGTCTCCCGTGTCATAGCGACAGGTGGGGAGATAGTGTCCCGGGGGTACATCGAGGGTAATGCCCCGGATGTCAAAGGTCACCTGGAGTGCCGTGGGCTCATCCTCGGTGATGGCGGAGTGATTCATGCCATCCCCGAGTTGCGAGGGACGCTTGCCGGCATTGACCTTTCTCACGAGGCGGCGGTCGGGAAGATTGCGGAGGAGGAAGTGCAGTACCTCATGGCGCGTGGGTTGACTCATGACGAGGCTGCAGCGACGATTGTACGCGGCTTCCTTCATGTCGATATCGAGGGATTGCCCGACGCGCTCAATGCGGCACTGCAACATGCTATAGAGGCGAGCGAGAAGGACCTCATGTAGTGAGTTCGAAATCGAGGTGGAAGAATGGACGCAGAGGTATTGCACCAACTCGGCTATGGACTGTATGTCGTCAGCTCCAGGATGGACGGACGATCGAATGGGCAGGTCGCGAATGCCCTGGTGCAGGTGTGTGCTGAACCACCCGCTGTCGCGGTGTGCCTCAACAAGAAGAACCTCACACATGAGTACGTCCGCTCGAGCCACGTCTTCACTGCCTCTGTTCTGTCCGAGGAAACGCCGCTTTCCTTCATAGCCCGCTTCGGCTTCAAGTCCGGGCGAGACGTGAACAAGTTCGAGGGCCTGGACACGATGACCGGCTCCACCGGTGCGCCAATCGTGAAGGACTTCTGCACCGCGTACCTCGAAGCTGAGGTGGAGCGTGAGGCCGATGCCTGGACTCATACCGTGTTCATCGCACGTGTCGTCGGAGCCGGGCTTCTCGCCGAAGGGGTCCCGATGTCATATGCGTTCTACCACGACGTCAAGCGGGGCGTGACACCGAAGAATGCCCCGAACTATGTGAAGCACCATAAGGAGGAGTCAGAAGTGAGCAAGTACAAGTGCACAGTGTGCGGTTACATCTATGACCCGGCTGCCGGGGACCCCGATAGTGGAGTGGCGCCGGGGACGGCATTCGAAGACCTGGCGGACGACTGGGTTTGCCCTGTCTGCGGCGCTGCCAAGAGCGAGTTCGAGAAAGTCGAGGACTAGTTGCTGTGACAAGGGCACTTCTGCAGTAATCCAACGGGGCACAGAGGCCCGGGATAGGGTTGTGGACTGTCGAGACAGTCCTTCATGGCCGGAGGAGAAGGAACATGATTGAGAACCTGTCGGGAGAACAGCTCGAACGATTGCTTGAAGCCCTGCCTGCCGACATCTCTTTCGTCGACGGCGAGGACAAGCTCCGGTACTGGAACAGGCATGAGACAAGAGTTTTCAAACGGCCTCATTCCGCGCTTGGCGCACCGGTGCAGAAGTGTCATCCGCAGAAGAGCGTCGACAAGGTGGAGCGCATCATCGGGGACTTCAAGGCGGGCAAGAGAGACTCCGCCGAGTTCTGGATAGACATGCGAGGCATGAAGCTTTACATACGCTACTTCGCGGTTCGGAGCGAGGCCGGCGAGTATCTGGGCACGCTCGAAGTCGGACAGGAGATCTCCGGGATTCAGAAGCTGGAGGGCCAGAAGCGCCTTCTTGATGATTAGGGGGGTTGTCATATGAAGCCGCGAGCAGTTGTTGATGGCGTTGTGTGGGTCGGTTCCATCGATTGGGACAGGCAACTCTTCGATGAGTTGATACCTCTTCCCGATGGCACGAGCTACAACGCCTACCTGGTGAGCGGGTCGGAGAAGACCGCCCTCATCGATACCGTTGACCCGACCAAGACAGCCGAGTTGCATGCGTTCCTCGATGCGGCAGAGGTCGGAAAGCTCGACTATGTCATCGCAAGTCATGCCGAACAGGACCACTCGGGCAGCATTCCGCATATCATGGAGCGCTATTTCGACGCGACGCTTGTCTGCACGCCCAGGGCGGCAGGCATGCTCACGGACCTGCTCGGTGTGCCGGAGGCGCGTATCCTGACGGTGGAAGACGGCAAGACGCTCTCACTTGGAGACCTGACACTTGAGTTCGTGCACGCAGCGTGGGTCCACTGGCCCGAGACGATGCTTACATACGTGCCGGAGCGGCGGATTCTGTTCCCGTGCGACCTGTTCGGCTCTCATCTGGCGACATCCGAGCTATTCGTGTCCGACCCGGCGAGGGTGTACCGGAGCGCGAAGCGCTACTACGCCGAGATAATGATGCCTTTCAGGACGAACATCGTGAAGCATCTGGACCGGCTGGCCTCGTACGACATCGACGTGATTGCACCGAGCCACGGGCCGTTGCATGACAGCCCACAGTTCATCATGGACGCGTACCGCGACTGGGTGTCAGGGCCGCCCGCGAACAAGGTGGTGATTCCATACGTGTCGATGCATGGCAGCACACAGGCGTTGGTGGACAGGCTCGTCTCCTCGCTTTCGGACAAGGGTGTTGCCGCTGTTCCGCACAGGCTTTCTTCCAGCGACATAGGGCGGCTTGCTATGGAACTGGTAGACGCGGCCACGGTTGTGCTGGGGACACCGACGGTGCTTGCGGGCGCCCATCCTTTGGTGGCCTATGCGGCCATGCTGGCAAACGCGCTGCGCCCGAAGGTGCAATTCGCCTCCATCATCGGGTCATTTGGTTGGGGTGGCAAGGCTGTCGACCAGTTGCTGTCCCTTGTGCCGAATCTGAAGGTCGAGGTGCTCGACCCGGTGATTGTGAAGGGCTACCCACGTGAATCAGACCTGCAGGCGATTGACGCGCTTGCCGCGCTCATCGCCAAGAAACATGAGGCATCGAACTTGAGATAGCGTTCCGCTCTTGGTTGAACGTCGAGAGAATAAGGAGGACAGAGCATGAGAATCGGAGATGTCGTGAAGACCGCTGGCGCCGAGGGAAAAGAAAAGCACGTGCCGTTCATCGAGGTCGGCAAGGGCAAGGGTGAGGCGGGAGCCGACGTCGTCCATATCGTGGTGGGCAAGGAAGTGCCTCATCCCAACACGGTTGAACACCACATCGCCTGGGCGGCGCTCTATGGCGTGAAGAAGGATGGACAGGTCATCAACCTCGGACGGTCTGACTTCGCCCCGGCCTACACCAGCCCCAACGTCAGGTTCCAGGTACCCGTGGACCAGTTCAAGGCGTTCTGCGCCGTGTCGTACTGTAATGTGCACGGCGTGTGGGAGAACTGCCTGGAACTGTAGATGCGCGGGAATAGGTCCCGGGCACCAATACCAGTAGAAGGAGGAATGGGAGAATGGAAGAACAGATGGAGCAGGTAGTGAGCATGCCCAGACTCGGGGAGAAGGCCCCGGACTTTGAGGCCCCCACCACTCATGGTGTGCTGAAGTTGTCCGATTTCAAGGGAAGCTGGCTCATCATCTTCTCGCACCCGGCAGACTTCACGCCGGTGTGCACGACTGAGTTCATGGCTTTCGCCAAGATTCACCCTGATTTGCAGAAGCGAGGGTGTGAACTCCTGGGCCTCAGTGTCGACAGCGTGACGTCGCACATCGCGTGGGTCCGCAATATCGAGGAGAAGACCGGCGTCAAGATCTCGTTTCCTGTGATTGCGGACCTGAACAAGGAAGTCTCGATGAAGTTCGGGATGGTGCATCCGGGGCAGAGCAAGACCGAGACCGTGCGAACCGTGTTCGTAATCGACCCGAACCAGGTCATCAGGCTGATTCTCTACTACCCCCTGACGACCGGACGCAACATGGATGAGATCATGCGTGTGGTTGATGCGCTCCAGATGACTGATGCGAACAAGGTCGCGACACCGGCCAACTGGAGGCCAGGTGAGATGGTCATCGTTCCTCCGCCTTCAACGCAGGAGATGGCCGAAGACAGGCTGAAGCAGGGCTACGAGTGCGTGGACTGGTACTTCTGCAAGAAGAACGTGTAGGAGGAGGTGCTGAATGCCGTGCGTTGGGCCAGACGGAAAACCTACTGAGTCCGGCATCGCGATGCTCGGCGCGTTGAAGGCCGGCAAGACGTCCGCAGAGGATATCGCTGCTGCGACGGGCAGGCCTCTGTACCGCGTGAGAAGCGGACTGCGTGACCTCGTTGGAGCCGGTCTCGCATCTGAGAGCGGCGAGACGTATGCACTGACGCAGGCGGGGGCCGCGATACTCTAGGCACTCCGGCGCGTCCGGAGTTATGAGCACTACACTTGACACGAGCCGGGCGCGGGTCGCTCCGGGTTTCCCCGGCGAACCGCGCCCGACTGTATTCCCTCTATCGTCAAGGAGCAGGAGGCCGATATGAACGGTGACAATCGGTTCACATTTCTCGTTGGCGGAGAAGCCGGCCACGGAGTACGACGCGCCGGCACTGTCGCTGCGGAGCTATTCGGCGAGTTGGGCAGGTATGCCTTCGAGTACGACGACTATCAAAGCCTCATCAAGGGCGGGCACAACTTCGCCATAGTGACGTCCTCTGTGAAGCCGGTCCTCAGTCAGTACATCCACGCTGACGTTGTCGTTGCCCTCGACGCACGCAGCTATCGGCTGCATCGCGACCACATTGCATCGTCAGGGGTCATGGTCTACAACAACGATGCCGTGAAGGACGCGAGCCCGGATGCTATCGGACTGCCGCTATCCACGCTGGCGAAGGGCTACACGCTGCCCGGCTTGAGGCTGGGTGTCGGGTCCATGGCCGTGTTGATGGCTGCATGCGGATTCAATCGCGATCAGACGGCGGAGTTCATACGACGCAAGTACCAACGTGATGCTGACAGCAACGTCTCGTACGGGCTCTCGGTCTATGACGTTGCTCTTCCCGCAGTTGGTGGCAGGTATCGCCTTGCGAAGGGAAAGGCTCCCGCCCGGATGCTGACCGGAAACGAGGCAATCGGCCTGGGCGCCTATGCGGGCGGCCTCGACATGTACTTCGCGTATCCGATGACGCCCGCGTCCTCGATTCTGCATTTCCTGGCGGCCAATGCCGGGGAGTTCGGCATCGCCGTTGTGCATCCGGAGAGCGAGCTTGCGGTTGTGAACATGGCCATCGGTGCTGCCGCCGCCGGCGCACGTGTGGCTGTGGGGAGCAGCGGAGGCGGATTCGCACTCATGGAGGAGGCGATGTCACTCGCCGGGATGGCGGAGACACCATTGCTGTTCGTCCTGTCCTCGCGTCCCGGGCCGTCCACCGGCGTGCCCACGTACACGGGTCAGGGCGACCTGTCCTTCGCGCTCGGCCAGGGACATGGCGAGTTTCCTCGCATCGTGGCGTCACCGGGCACGGTCGAAGAAGCGTACTACCTTGCCGCTGAACTGATTGGACTTGCAGGGGCCTACCAGACGCCGGCCGTCCTGCTCACGGAGAAACATCTTTCGGAGAGCCGCATGACGGTGAACCTGTCGGGCACACTCCCGGAGGTGGCGCAGCCGGTCATGGCAGAGGGTGCCGGTGAGTATCGTCGCTACGCCGAGACGCCCGACGGAGTGTCTCCTCTGCGCTTCTTTCCCTCAGATGAGCCCATCAAGTGGAGCAGCTACGAGCATGATGAGGCAGGCATCTCGACCGAGGATGCGGGGCAGATCGTCAGGATGCAGGACAAGCGGCTCAGCAAGGGCAGGTCGCTGGAGAAGGCCGTCAGGGGCATGAGAACGGTGAATCGCTTCGGCTCGGGAGACACTGTCATCGTGACGTACGGGTCGACAGTCATGAGCGTGCTGGAGGCGCTCCGGCATGGAGGCATTGAGGCCGAGGTGGTGCAGCCTGTGTATCTGGCGCCGTTCCCTGCATGGGAATTCGAGTCTCTCGCGGGACGAGAGGTCATAGTGGTGGAGCAGAGCGGAGCCGCACAACTGGCTGCATTGCTTCAGCGTGAGACTGAAGTCAAGGTGCACAGCAAAATAACGCAATATGACGGTAGACCATTCGACACGGAGGCGCTTGCGGACCGGCTGAAGGAGGTAATCGCACATGGATGACCTGGCCACGTATGCAGAAAACACATGGTGCCCTGGATGCGGCAACTTCGGCATTCTCAATGCGTTCAAGAAGGCGGTACGGCAGCTCGAATCGGAGGGTACTGCGAGGAGTGACATCGTAATCACCGCAGGCATTGGCTGCCACGCGAAGATATTCGACTACCTGCGGCTGAGTGGCTTCTACTCTCTGCATGGGCGCTCGATGGCTACGGCCCAGGGGATGAAGCTTGCCAACGCCCGTCTCAAGGTGGTCACCTTCGCCGGTGACGGTGACGCGTATGGTGAAGGACTGGCGCACATGGTGTTTGCTGCGAAGAGAAACGCGGATATCACAGTGATTGTGCACAACAACGGGACCTACGGATTGACCACCGGTCAGTACACGCCGACGAGCGTCAAGGGCTTCAAAGGGCCGTCTACACCCGGGGGAAGTGTTGAGGACCCGTTCAATCCTCTCGGTCTGATGCTCTCGGCCGGCGCAACATTTGTCGCGCGCGGCTACCCTGTCAAGCTCGACCATCTGTCCGGCCTGTTTGCGAGGGCAATCAAGCACGAGGGCTTCTCCATTGTCGACGTGTTGCAGCCGTGTGTCTCATTCAACAACACATACAGCCTGTACAACGGACTCGTGACCGAGCTGGAGGTGGTGCCCGACTCGTTTGAGGATGCGATGGGGGCGGCACGTCGTACTGATCGCCTCCTGGTAGGTGTGTTGCGAGATGTGAAGAAGGAGCCGTTTCACAAGGCTCTGATGGGAGACTTCGTGCCTGCGAAGGAGCGAGCCACGGTTGGAAGGAGGTCCGAGGCCATCGCTGCGCTGGTTGGCTGACCGCGTGGACGTCCGTCTCTCTGAAGGGGATGGCTCACTGCGCAGCCGTGGCATCTGGCGTGGAGGTGAGTTCATGAGCGCGTGCGGACCTATCGGAAGAAACGGTGCTTTCAGTCTGCTGCCTGTGCTGGCACTGCTGCTCATGGCTTCCTGCCGGTGCGTTCCGTCGAAGGGGCTGCTCGGTGCGCTCCGGAGAGCCTCGTGGTTCACCCGCCTGTTCTCGCGGCACTGCATCCTCTGGGGGATATTCGCGGCGGTACTGGTGGTACATGTCGTGTTTGCCGCCGGTTTCCTTGGCATTCCCTGGTAGTGCGCCTGCAGGACATGGCACGTGCAAGGAATCGTGAGCTAGAATAACCTGTCCCCTTGAGGGAAAGAAGGAGGAATCCATGGACAAGAAGGCGCTGATTGAGGTCCTCAACAAGGATATCGAGAACGAGCACGGGGCAATTGTCCAGTATCTCACACACGCATATGCAATGGGCGAGGGAGAGATGTCGTGCGAGATAGAGGCAATCGCCCGCGAAGAGATGCGGCATCTCGACTGGCTCGCGGAGGCAGTCGTGGAGATGGGGGGTGTACCGAGCCTCACGCGCGGCCATACGCGCATGGGTGGTGCTTCCGTACAGGAGTGGATGAAGAACAACGTCCTGCTTGAGCAGGATGCGATGAATCCCTATCGGGAGCAGGTGGCGCAGGTAGATGACCCACAGCTCAAGAGACTCCTGAAACGCATCCTGGATGATGAGGAGTCCCATCATGCTGACTTCCAGCACTTCGTGGAGAAATCTGCGAGGGAAGGCATGACAGACCAGCGCGGCACCCTCGACGACCGCACCGTACAGATTCTCAACTGGGGCATCGAGCACGAATACACGGTCATCCTCCAATACCTGTTCCACTCGTACATGGCGACCGACACCGAGGTGCAGGAGCAGCTGCAGGACCAGGCCATCAACGAGATGCAGCACCTCGGATGGCTGGCGGAGAAGCTCATCGACCTCGGCAGTAGTCCGCGCATGGAGCACACGGAGGTCGACAGGTCTGTCGACATGAAGCAGATGCTCACTGCGGATATCAGCATCGAGAATGTCGTGGCGCAGAAGTACGATGAGGCCACGAAAGAGCTGCAGGACGCGAAAATCGTCAAGTTGCTGAGCCGCATCCGCGATCAGGAGGTCTACCACTCTGAGGTGTTCCAGGACCTTCTTGCGGAACTCAAGAAGGAACACGGTTCCGCCTGAGCGTTCGCCAGGTTGGACGGCATGTGCGAAATGACAACTGAGGAGAGACGCAAGTTTGGCGCTGCTTGAAGTGCGAAAGCTGCCGGACCCCGTGTTGAGGCAGCACGCGAAGAAGGTTTCCTCCATCGATTCGTCGGTGCAGCGATTGATCGATGACATGATTGAGACCATGCGGGCGGCAAACGGCCTTGGCCTTGCTGCCCCTCAGGTTGGCGTGTCGTTGCGCGTGGTGGTTATCGAGATTCCTGACGAAGAGGTCATCACGCTTGTGAACCCTGAGGTCATCAAGAGGAAGGGCGAGAGGCTGCTTGAGGAAGGTTGCCTTTCAGTGCCCGGCTACCAGGGCGAGGTGAAGCGCTCGGTTGTGGTCAAGGTCAAGGCCCTGGACAGACAGGGCCGCGAGTTCCGACTGACCGCGAACGATGACATGCTTGCCCATGCGCTCGAACATGAGACTGACCATCTTGACGGCAAGCTCTACATTGACCTTGTTGAGACGCCGGAGCAACTCTGGCGTACCGACAGCCGAATGCAGATACAGGAATAGCCGGCCCGAGGCCGGCTATTCCATTCCTTCTTGGCTCGTGCCCGCTATTGCACTCGTTGCTTCCTTCGGATTCTTACGATCAGGATTCCAACAACCAGGCCCGCAACGCCCATCAACGCCACTATGAGCCACCAGCTCACTTGCTGGGATGAAGTGAACGCTCCGGAGAGGCCCGCAATCTCAACCTGGTAGTCGCCGGTGGCGACGTTCGAGAGCTGGAACCTCACGAGCTTGCTCCCACCGCCCGGGACGGTTACGTCCTGCGAGCCCACGATGTCGCCATTCAGTGTCAGCTCGGCGGTGTAGGTTCCCTCTTCTTCGCCCGCGTTTGTCACGGTGGCAGTGACGGTGACGTCCTTGCCGCTCGTGGTGAGGAAGACCAATGGCGTCCACAGCTCCTCGACAGCCGGCTGAATCAGGAGGTCGCTACCGGTGAACCGGGCCGGGCTTGGACCTTCCGTTGGGGTTGGCGTGGGAGCCGGAGTCTCCGCCTCCTCGACCGCCTCTTCAGTTGTGGCGAGCACTACGAATGTGCTGAAGTGGGTCACATCGGCAGTGGCGGTCCCGATGCCGGCAACCCTGCCGCTGCTCTGCCCATGGATTTGCCATATTCCCTTGACTGGATCCCAGGAGGCGATGCCGACGCCTGTCATGTTGTCGTCGAGTTTGCCTTCGTCGTAGTCAAGCTCCATGCCGACTTCCTTGTCGAAGAACACGGACGTCACGGCCTTGCCCGTGGCTGTATAGCCAATGAAGTCGTACACTTCGCTCAACGCTGTGGAGCCGTAGGGAATTCGCGGCGGGTCGTCAGATACCCTCATGCGTACCCAGCGAGGCGGGCCGCTGTTGTAGCGGTCATCCTTCTCGTAGGTCACCTGCGTTCCCTTTTTGAACTCCAGGAAGTTGAGCTCATCCGGGTCTTCCGGCTCGTAGTTCGCCAGACATCTGCCGTCATCACACGTCACGTATATGCGGGTGACGTCGCCCAGCATGTCCACGTCGAAGAAGCAGATTGGGTCGGATTCAATGGTGCCGCCACCTCCCGTTCGCGGCGTACTGATGGTGACGGTCACGCTGTCGGTATCGTAACAGCCATTCTCGTCGGTGACCGTT
>CAZQML010000198.1:0-11258 GCA_964594245.1 uncultured Dehalococcoidales bacterium
GGCCGGCAGCCGCAACTTCAGGGTTTCAACGGTAAGCCGTAAGGACGTGATGTCTCTCACCGACGAGTGCGCGAAGGTTACCGGCATTCCATACGTAATGGACGCCTACAAAGAGGAGGCACTGGCAGTACTGAACAGCTAGCCCGCTTCTGCGGTCCGCAATCCTGTCGGAGCGGCCCCCAGTTGCGGCGGCTTGACTGATCCCGGAACTGACAAACGGAACGAGGAGGCAAGCCATGACCTACAACTGGGGGCCCAATTTTATTGTGCCGTCCGAGACCCTGAGGAGCTTCTCAGGCAGGATTCTACTTCGAGAGAACCTGGATAGACAGCTATTGAAGAAAGACCTTGAGTCGCTCGGACTCGAGGGACCCGTGGTACGAATCGTCAACCCCTGGTACGTCCGCAAGACCGGCTTGGCCACATGGACAAAGGTCGGCGAGTCCGACGACGAGTCCGCCAACTTCCCTGTGACATGGGACACGACTGCCACCGACAACGGCACCTACGAAGTCCTTGGCTGGATGCACGTGTTCGTGAGAGACGGTAATCAGGAGCGCGTGGTGGCGCGGCAGAGCACGGTTGAGGTGGTCGTCCAGAACTAGGGGGCTGGCACAGACGAAGGTCTAAGTGATGGTGGCTGTTATTGACTATGGAGCGGGGAACCTCCGAAGCGTCATGTCGGCGCTTCGAAGCGTGGGCGCCGACGCCTCCGTGGTCGAGTCGCGCCCCGATATCGCCCGTGCTCGCGCCATGATTCTGCCGGGTGTCGGCGCGGCCGCCGACACGATGGAGAACCTGCGTGCAAGAGGTCTTGCAGACGCCGTCGTCGAATGGGTCGAGGCCGACCGCCCCTTCATGGGGATCTGCATGGGACTCCAGGTCCTGTTCACCGAATCCGAGGAGGGAGGCGGGCAGGACTGTCTGGGCGTTCTGCCCGGACGTGTGACCAGGCTGCCTCAGGGACTGAAGGTTCCGCACATGGGATGGAACCAGGTGCACTACACATTCGAGAGCCCTCTGTTTAGAGGCATTCCCGACGGCTCGGACTTCTACTTCGTGCATAGCTTCGTCGCGCAGCCGGACGACCCCTCCGTCATACTTGCTGAAACCGAGTATGGCGTGCGGTTCTGCAGCGCGGTGCAGAAGGGCAATCTGGTCGCAACCCAGTTCCACCCAGAGAAGAGCGGCGCACTTGGACTCCAGGTGTACCGCAATTTCCTGGAAAGCGCCCTGAACTGACACTTCCCCGGTCGCAAGACGGCAATCGTATGGAACAGTACAAGTACGTCATTATTGGCAATTCGGCAGGCGCCATGTCTGCTGCACGAGCGCTGCGCAAGTCCGATGACTCGGGCTCGCTCCTGATGCTCTCTGAGGAGAGGTACCCCGCCTATTCCCGACCTCTCATCGCCAAGCATCTCTCAGAAGCGAAGAGCGTCGACACCATACGTCTCGTAGCCCCCGAGTTCTATGAGGACAACGCCATCGAGTTGAGTCTCGGGACGCGCGCCCTCGGACTCGCTCCCGTGGAGCACATACTCAAGACCGCGGATGGGCGCACCATATCCTGGCAGCGACTGCTGCTCGCAACGGGAAGTTCCCCGATTGTCCCGCCAATCCCCGGCCGCGACAGGTCCGGCGTGTTCACTTTCACGACGTTTGACGACGCACGCGGCATCGCAGCACACCTTTCGGCCGTTGAGCACGCTGTCATCGTGGGCGGTGGATTCATCGGATTGAGCGCCGCGGATGCACTGTGCAAACGAGGCATCAAGGTCACGGTGGTCGAGATGCAGAGCCGGATTCTCAGCCTCATGCTCGACCACACGGCATCGCGCATGGTCGAAGACGCAGCCATGGCCGCCGGCGCCACGGTCCTCACGGGCCGACGGGTCGAATCCATCGATGGCAACCTGCTTCCGGGCCACAGCGTCGCGAGCGTGACGCTTGACGACGGTTCGCGTCTCCCCTGCGAGATGGTGATTATCGCCGTCGGCGTCAAGCCGCGGACTGAGACTGCAGTCGGCGCCCTCGACATCGAGCGCGGCATCATTGTCAACAGTCGCATGCAGACTTCCTCAGACGACATATTCGCATGCGGAGATGTGTGTCAGACAACCGATTTCGTGCGCGGGAGCCAGGGAGTCATTGCCGTCTGGCCGAACGCTGTGGCCGGAGGAGCAGTCGCCGGCGCGAACATGACGGGTCTTTCGCAGGAGTACGGGGGTAGCACCACACTCAATGCTCTGCCGTACTTCGGCGTCTCCGTCGGCTCGGCCGGAATCGTTGAGGATGACAGCCCCGGCAGCGAGACACTCGTGTCTCAATCGAAGGGTTGCTACCGCAAGGTACTGCTCCACGACAACGTCGTCACCGGAATGGTATTCGCCGGCGACACGAGCAGGTGCGGACTGATTCACATGCTCATGAAGCGGAAAACACCTGTTGGAGAGTGGAAGGACGCCCTCGTCAGTGAGGAATTCGGACTTCTTTCCCTTCCGGACGAACTCTGGCGTGAGCATATTACGACGAACGACGCGAATGGCGTCATTGCGTAAAAGGGGTTGCCGGTCTGATGTGATGGAGCCTGCAACAGGCAGGGGGATGTCAACATGAACGATCTAGCACTGACCAACAACAGCTACGGTGATGATAAGGTCATCGACGGCTGTTCAATATTCGGCGTGATGGACACGACAGGAGCCACGATTCCGGCGGACGTCGCCATCCGCGCCATCGACCTGATGCGCGACCGTGACAACGGCCTCGGTGGCGGATTCGCCGTCTACGGTCTGTACCCCGAGCGTGAGGACAGCTACGCATTCCACGTCATGTACATGAGCCGGGAAGGCAAGCACGACACCGAGGAGTATCTCGGCGAATGGTTCAACATAGAGGAATCCGAACCCATGGACGTTGACCCGGCCGTCGTCGACAACCCCCCCCTGATGCAACGCTATTTCATGTCGCTCAAGAGCGACAAGGTAGCCGGCTCGGATCCGCTGCAGTATGTTGCCGACAAGACCATGTACGTCAACAACTCCGTACGCGACAGCTTCGTCTTCTCCGGCGGCAAGAACATGGGCGTCTTCAAGGGCGTTGGCCACCCCTACCACATAGCCAGATTCTTCCGGCTGGAGCAGTACAGCGGATACCTCTGGACCGCACACGGCCGATTTCCGACCAACACACCCGGCTGGTGGGGCGGCGCACACCCGTTCAGTCTTCTCGACTGGACCGTCGTACACAATGGAGAGATATCCTCGTACGGCATCAACAAGCGCTTCCTCGAGCAATACGGCTATGTCTGCTCCCTGCAGACCGATACCGAGGTGGTCGCCTACGCGGTCGACCTGCTGGTGCGGCGCCACGGCCTGCCGATGGAGGTCGCGGCGCGCGTGCTTGCGGCACCTTTCTGGAACGAGATGCAGTATCTGAGCACGGAAGAGAGCGAGATGATGACCGCCCTGAGGCTGACCTACGGAGGACTTCTCCTCAACGGCCCATTCACCATCATCGTTGGCAGGACCGGCGAGATGGTTGGCCTGACCGACCGTATCAGACTTCGACCGCTCGTCGTCGGCACGCAGGGCAGCAAGGTTTTTCTGTCCTCCGAGGAATCGGCCATACGTCTCGTCTGCCCTGAACTCAAGGACGCATGGATACCGGTTGGAGGACAGCCCGTCATAGCCAGATTTGGCCAAATTCCCTCCAGGGACGACGTCCTGAACCCGAGTGAGGTGTTCGCCGGTGCTCACTAGGCGCATTATCCCGTGCCTCGACGTGAAGGACGGACGCGTCGTCAAGGGCAAGAGCTTCCTGTCGCTGCGTGATTCAGGGGACCCTGTCGAGCTTGCCAGACGCTACTACGAAGAGGGCGCCGACGAACTGGTGTTTCTCGACATCACGGCCAGCAGGGAGCACCGGGATACGATGGCTGAGGTCGTCGAGCGCATCGCTGAAGTTGTCTTCATGCCGCTCACCGTGGGCGGAGGACTTCGAACGGTCGATGATATGCGACGGATGCTCCTCAGCGGTGCCGACAAGATGTCCATCAACACTGCCGCGGTTAGCGACCCATACCTTGTGAGCAGGGCCGCCGACCGGTTCGGCAGCCAGTGCGTGGTCGTCGCGATAGACGCCAAGCGGGTACCGGATTCCGACCCGCTGCGATGGCAGGTCCATACGTACGGAGGCAGCGTCGAAGTCGAGGTGGATGCGATTGAATGGGCCGCAAGAGCGGCTGAGCTTGGCGCGGGGGAGATACTACTGACCAGCATGGATGCCGACGGGCACAAGGCCGGCTACGACATCGAATTGACACGCGCCGTCTCCACGAGCGTCTCTATCCCGGTCATCGCCAGCGGCGGAGCAGGGTCCGCGGAAGACCTCTACCTCGCTCTTGAAGAGGGACGGGCCGACGCGGTGCTTGCCGCGAGCATCTTCCACTACAGCCAGACAAGCATCATGGATGCCAAGAGGTATCTGCATGACAGGCATATTCCTGTGAGATTGTAGGATGGGACTATGAAGAGTCTACTGCCTTCCCGCTTCGTCGTCGACCGAGATCCGGCGCGCTGCATCAACTGCAAGGTGTGCGTGAACCAGTGCACATTCGACGTCCACTATTTCGATGAAGATGAGGGAGCCGTCAAGAGCCGCGAGGAGAACTGCGTCGGATGCCACCGCTGCGTCGTGTTCTGCCCGACCAACGCGCTCACGGTTCGCCGCAATCCGATCGAGTACAGGGCCAATGTGAACTGGCAACCCGAGGTGATCGAGGACATACTGAAGCAGGCTGAGACCGGCGGCATGCTGCTCACCGGCATGGGCAGCGACAAGGGCCACAAAATCTACTGGGACCACCTCCTGCTCAACGCCAGCCAGGTGACCAACCCCTCCATCGACCCGCTCCGCGAGCCGATGGAGCTGAGCACCTACCTCGGGCGCAAGCCTGACAGGGTGGAGTTCGACACGGCCGGGCATGTGAAGACTCCCTTCGCGCCACAGGTCAAGATTGAAACGCCAATCATGTTCTCCGCCATGTCATACGGAGCCGTGAGCCTCCGCGTACAAGAGTCGCTGGCTCGGGCTGCGACGGAGCTCGGGACCATGTGGAACACAGGGGAGGGTGGGCTGCATCCATCCCTGGCGAAGTACGCTCCTAACACCATCGTGCAGGTGGCATCCGGGCGCTTTGGAGTGTACTCCGAGTACCTGCGAGCTCCGCGGATCGTCGAGATCAAGATAGGCCAGGGCGCCAAGCCCGGCATCGGCGGCCACCTGCCCGGAGAGAAGGTCAGCGCCGATGTCTCCCGCACTCGCATGATACCCGTGGGCACGGATGCGCTCTCGCCTGCGCCCCATCATGACATCTACTCCATCGAGGACCTGCGGCAGCTCATCTACGCCATCAAGGAGGCGACAGATTACGAGAAGCCCGTCTCGGTCAAGATTGCCGCAGTGCACAACGTCGCGGCCATCGCCAGCGGCATGGTCCGCGCCGGCGCCGATATCATTGTCATTGACGGATTCAGGGGCGCCACGGGCGCTGCCCCGAAGGCCGTCCGCGACAACGTCGGTATTCCCATAGAACTTGCCCTTGCGGTCGTCGACACGCGGCTGAGGCAGGAGGGCATCCGGAACGAGGCATCGGTTGTTGTGTCAGGTGGTTTCCGCTCGAGCGGTGACGTGGCGAAGGCCATCGCCCTCGGCGCAGATGCAGTGAACGTCGGCACCGCAGCTCTTATCGCACTGGGCTGCCACGTGTGCCAGCAGTGCCATACAGGGAAGTGCACCTGGGGCATATGCACGAGCGACCCCGCGCTCACGAAGCGCATCAACCCCGAGATCGGGGCACAGCGCGTCGTCAACATGGTTCGAGGCTGGAGCCTCGAGATCAAGGACATGCTGGGTGGCATGGGCGTGAACGCCATCGAGAGCCTGCGCGGCAACCGGTTGCACCTTCGCGCCATCGGTCTCGATGAGGCGGAACGCGAAACGCTCGGAGTGAAGATGGCCGGCACCTAGTGAATGGCATGGAACGTGGACCCGAGATGACAACAATGCAGATTGATGCCCTGGGCCTGTCCTACAGAGACCTCAATGAAGCCCTGAAAGAGGCGGCCGCCAGCGGAGCCACGGACGTGCGCGTCAGCAACGTCAATGGCCAGCGCTACATCGGCACCAACCTTCTCAGCACCATGAAGGTGGAACTCACGGGCACGCCCGGCAATGACCTCGGCGCATTCATGGATGGCCCCCGCATCCTCGTGCGCGGCAACGGCCAGGACGGTATCGGCAATACCATGAACAGCGGCGAAATCATCATCCACGGCCACGCCGGTGACGCGCTCGGTCTCGCCGCCCGGGGAGGCACCATACTGGTCAGAGATGACGCCGGCTATCGAGCCGGCATCCACATCAAGGAGTACGAGAGAAGAGGCCCCCTGATTGTGATTGGAGGCAGCGCGCAGGACTTCCTGGGAGAGTACATGGCTGGCGGCGTACTGGTCGTGTTAGGATTGACTGGTCAACCGGGTGGTCGTACACGTGCCCGTTTCGTCGGCACCGGCATGCATGGCGGTGTCATTTATCTCCGCGGCAGCATCGAGAGCCACCAGGTGGGAAAGGAAGTAGGCGTCGCCGCACTCACCGAAGAGGACAGAGCGGTGCTTGAGGATGCCGTACAGCGGTATTGCTCTCAATTCGACGCATCCGGTGAGGAGATACTCAGCGGGGATTTCGTGAAGTTGTTCCCCCTCTATCTGCGGCCATACGGAAGGTTGTACGCCTACTAGTGCAGGGGCATTTGAGCGCCGCTTCCGCCACACGTATCGTCGTCATAACCGCCACACCAGAGGGCGAGGCATCTCTCGTCGAAGAGCTGCGCCCCCTCGATGCAGAGCTGATTGAGGTTCATTCCACAGGGGACGAGCTTGATGCTGCGCTTCTTCCGGCGCCGGCAGCAGTAGTGGCTCTCCTTCAGAGCACCGAGGAGCTGCGCAGTATCCCCTCCAGGGTCAAGGCTGTCGTGCGCTCCCCTCTGCTGGCAGTCATCGCTCCGGGTCTTCTCGACCTCATTCTGCCACGTACCGGAGTGGATGATTTCGCGCTGGCAACGTCTTCCGGTGCGGAACTGCGGGTCAGAGTACGCCGACTCGCCAGCCTCAATCCGTACAGCGGCGATGTCATCAAACGTGGAGACCTCAGCATCGACACGGCGGACTGCGAGGTTTCCCTCGGCGGCCATCTGCTCGAACTCACATTCAAGGAATACGAACTTCTCAAGTTTCTCGCAACGAACCCGGGGAGGGTGCACACGCGCGAGGTCCTCCTGAATCGCGTGTGGGGATACGACTACTACGGCGGCGACCGCACCGTAGATGTGCACGTCAGAAGACTGCGCAGCAAGATTGAGGACTCGAGCCACACCTTCATCGACACTGTGCGAAACGTCGGCTACCGCTTCCGCAAAGAACTCTGACCCTCCAGACTGCCGGTAACATCGATTTAACCCTTCTGTAACCTCCCTGAAATGTGCCAAAGCTATGCTCTGGCAAACCCTGTCAAGGAGGTGCCCGGATGACCGTGAGTGCTGCTGACACTGCGTGGTTGCTCGTATCATCCGCGCTCGTGATGCTGATGACACCGGGTCTCGCTCTGTTCTACGCCGGAATGGTTCGGCGCAAGAACGCCATCTCGACCACAATGATGAGTTTCACGATGCTCGGTCTGGTCGCGATACTCTGGCTACTCTACGGCTACAGCGTCAGCTTCGGGCACGACATCGGTGGTCTGCTGGGAGGTCCGGACTTCGTGCTGCTCAATGGCGTTGGCCAGGCGCCATCCGACACATACGCCAGCACCGTACCGCACCTGGCGTTCTTCGCCTTTCAGGGGATGTTTGCCGTCATCACCCTCGCCCTGATAACCGGCGCAGTGGTGGAGCGAATTCGATTCGCCGCGCTCATCGCATTCTCAGTGCTCTGGATGACCATCGTCTACTGTCCGGTGGCACACTGGGTGTGGGGCGATGGCGGCTGGTTACTCAACCTCGGGGCGCTTGACTTCGCCGGGGGCACGGTCGTACACATCTGCGCCGGCTTCTCAGCTCTTGCGCTTGCCATCATACTGGGACCACGCAAGGGTTACGCCGAAGGACAGACCATGGAAGCGCACAGCATTCCGATGGTGGTCCTCGGCGCAGGCCTGCTCTGGTTCGGCTGGTTCGGTTTCAATGCAGGAAGCGCATTGACCTCCGGTGGACTGGCCTCGTCCGCGTTCGTAGCAACCAACACCAGCGCCGCAGCCGCGGCTCTGACGTGGATGCTGCTGTCCTGGTGGGACCGCAGACCAAGTGTTCTCGGGACTGCCACAGGCGCAGTGGCGGGCCTTGTTGCGATTACCCCCGCAGCAGGATTCGTGTCCCCTGTTGCTGCGATTCCAATAGGCATGGTCGTGTCGATCGTGTGTTACTACGCCATTCGACTTCGTGTCAGGATGAAGGTGGATGAGTCACTTGACGTGTGGGCCATCCATGGAATGGGCGGCGTCTGGGGCGCGCTCGCCACCGGCATCTTCGCCGACCCGTCTGTTGGAGGAGTCGCCGGCCTTATCTACGGCAACGCCGGCCAGGTCGGACTGCAGGCGGTCGGAATCGTCGCCGTAGCCGCATTCGCATTTGGAATGAGCTACGTCCTTGGACGCCTTGTCTCCGCCACGATGGGGTTGCGTGTTCCGGGCCGTGAAGAGACACTCGGGCTCGACCTTGCCCAGCATGCAGAGAGAGCATATGGAGGTGTCGTATAATGAAAAAGATAGAGGCAATAATCCGGGAAGAGAGTCTCGACGCCGTCAAGAGCGCGCTCGAGAACAAGGGCTATTTCGGAATGACTGTAAGCCGCGTTGAGGGCCGTGGCAGGCAGAAAGGATTGCGGCTACAGCAACGCTCAGGAGAATACAGCGTCGACCTCATCCCGAAGATCAAGGTGGAGGTGGTGGTGCTGGATGAGGACGCCACCGGAGTTGTGCGCGCCCTCGCGAACAGTGCGCGCACCGGTGACATAGGTGATGGTAAGATATTCGTCCTGCCTGTCTTCGATGCGGTGCGCATACGGACAGGTGAGGCAGGCATGGATGCCGTGTAGAAGGCTCTTTATCGGAAAGACTTGATGAGCGAAGCGGGCAGATACGAGACGGTAATCGGGCTTGAAGTGCACGCCCAACTGCTGACCGACAGCAAGATGTTCTGCGCGTGCTCTACTGACTACCAGGACGCCCCCCCAAACACGTATGTCTGCCCCGTCTGTCTCGGCATGCCGGGCTCCCTTCCCGTGGCCAACCGGCACGCCATCGAATGTGTCATGACCACTGCGCTGGCACTACATTGCACTCTACCCGAGCACACCAGGTTCGACCGAAAGAACTACTTCTATCCCGATCTTATGAAGGGATACCAGATATCCCAGTACGATGCCCCTATCGGCCTCGGAGGCTGGCTGGATATCGAGGTCGACGGCAAGACGAAGCGAATCGGCATTACGAGGGTGCATCTCGAAGAGGACGTGGCCAAGTCGTTCCACATGGACGGCTTCAGCCTCGTCGACGTGAACCGATCCGGCATACCCCTGATGGAGACCGTCAGTGAACCTGACATGCGCTCTCCCGAGGAGGCCCGTGAATACCTCGTCAAGCTGCGGACACTCCTGAGATACCTCGGGGTCTCCACCGGCAACATGGAGGAGGGCAGCTTCCGCTGTGACGCAAACATCAGCCTCCGTCCCGTCGGCTCCGCGGAGTTCGGGGCCAAGGTGGAAGTGAAGAACATGAACAGCTTCCGAGGCGTCTTCAGGGCCCTCAAGTACGAGCAGGAGCGGCAGGCGGAGGTGCTGGAAAACGGTGGCAAGCTGCGGCAGGAGACGCGCGGTTGGCTGGATGGCGAGGGCGTCACGGTCGCGCAGCGCAGCAAAGAGTATGCCGAGGACTACCGCTACTTCCCGGAGCCGGACCTGCCACCCCTGGTGTTGGAGCGCGCATGGGTCGATGAGATCACGGCGCAGCTGCCCGAACTCCCCGACGCACGCCACGCAAGGTTCGTGGACGAATTCGGCGTCTCGGCATATGATGCGGGTGTTCTCGTCTCCTCGCGTGCGATGGCCGACTTCTTCGACCGCTGTGTCGAGATAGGAGGCCGAGAGCACGGCAAGGCAATCTCCAACTGGCTGCTCGGTGATGTGAGCCGCCTGCTGAATGCGGATGGCGTGGAAATCTGCGACTGTCGTCTCAAGCCGGAGGACATTGCCGCACTGGTTGACATGGTTGACGCCGGCACTGTCAGCGGCCCCGCCGCAAAGTCAGTGCTCGATGAGATGTACAGTTCGGGAAAGCCCCCCGCGCAGATCGTCGAGGAGAAGAACCTTGGTCAGATCAGCGGTTCCGACGAGCTCGTCTCCGCCATTCGACAGGTCATAGCCGACAACCCCAAGGCCGTCAGCGACTATCGCGCCGGCAAAGCACAGTCAGTCGGCTTCCTCACGGGACAGGTAATGAAGGAGACGCGCGGTCGGGCGAACCCCGGGCTCACGCGCGAGCTTCTCGAGAAGGAACTGGGCTAGCAACCCCGCCTGGAAGTCCACGGCGGCATGGATTTCATGTCGCCGCAATCCATTCGTAACATTCCCGTAACATTTCTGTCCCAGAATACTCCCACTTTGAAAGGTGAGAGTTCAAGATCAGTCAAGCTGCAAGGAGGAGAAATGGCAAACAGATCACGTGACGAAGCCAAGGAGTATGTCCTCAAGACCGCCAAAGAGCATGATGTCAAGTTCATCCGGCTCTGGTTCACGGATATCCTCGGATTCCTGAAGAGCTTCGCGATAACCATCGAAGAACTCGAGGGCGGCCTCGAAGAAGGGATGGGCTTCGACGGCTCTTCCATCGAGGGATTCTGCCGGATCGACGAAAGCGACATGATGGCGCTGCCGGACCCCGAGACATTCCAGCTTCTACCCTGGCGCCCCAAGGAGCACCATGCCGTTGCCAGAATGTTCTGTGACATCATGCGTCCCGAGGGCACGCCCTTTGAAGGCGACCCCCGATACGTGCTGAAGCAGCAGCTTCAGCGTGCGGCCGACCTGGGCTACACCTACTACGTCGGACCGGAGCTTGAGTACTTCTACTTCGAGGACAAGCATGGCACGAAGGGGCTCGACGAAGGCGGCTACTTCGACATGACTCCCCTGGACCTGGCCACC
>CAZQML010000199.1:0-4631 GCA_964594245.1 uncultured Dehalococcoidales bacterium
TGAGGCTCCTGGACCGGTCCCTGGTCCTTACGTTTACGGCGCTGCCCGCGGCGGACTATTCGTAGGGGTAGCGCGGCGACTTCATTCCCTGGCGGTATGCCGCCATCTCATCGTTGGTGATGAGCCCCTGCCCGCTGTAGAACTTACGTGCCTCTTCGAGGATGTTCTCAATCTCACTCTCCTGGCCTGCCGTCAGGGGAGGTGGCGTGTAGTTGGCAAGGATGTCCTCAAGGCGTTCCTGTGCATAGTCGAGGCAGCTCTTCTTGCCCGAGGCGAGCCACTCGGGGTACGTGAGTGTGTCCGCCGACTGCGGAAGGTACTGCTCCGACTTCCACCACTTGCGGGTGTGTTTCTTGTTGAGGAAGTGGCCCGGTACGGGGCCGACCTCCTCGATGAGGTCGAGCGCGAGCGTCTCCTCGTTGACCGATATCCCCTCGAGGAATCTGCCGACCATGCCGCAGATGTCGTCGTCGAGTATGGCCTGCAACGGGTGGTGGGTCAGCTCGGCTGCGATTCCCCCGTGCAACAGTATGAAGTTGGCGCCTGACAGCGCAAACAGCGTCGTGCTGATGGCGCGCTCATAGCCGCCCTGGAAGTCCATGCGCTTCGACGCCGGTATGGCGGCTCCGTTGCAGGTCGGCACGCCGTATCTGCGCCAGATCTGGTTGAAGCCGGCGGCGTGAAGGGAAATCGCGATGTTGCCGAACCCCGGCGCACCGGTCTTCATGTTCTGCGGAAAGGTGAAGTCGTTGAGGAATATGCGAGTGCCCGGCCTGTGAACCTGGAGCAGAACGATAGGGGCAATGAGATTGGCGCATGCTGACACCAGCGCTCCTGCGAGTGACGCCGGCGCCGTGCCGCCGTACACGGCGCCCTCGGATATGCGGACGGGGAAACCCGCCTCTGCGCCGTGTAGTGCCGCTTCGATGGCATCGCCGTAGTAGGTAAGGGGTGGCGAGAGCAGGCACGGCACACATAGCTCTGCGTCCACCGCCTGCGCCATGCGAATCGCGAACTGCTCGCTTCCCTTGGAATAGCCTTCGGTCAGGAACTTGCCGGAGTTTCGAATCTTTCCCGCAAGCGACTCCAGAAGGCCCATGGCCGGTGGAACTCCCTCGAATGCGAAGTACGGCGTGTAGCTCCAGAGGCCGTGTACGGAAGGCAGGGCGTCCAGCACCTTGACTCCGTCGTAGAAGTCCTTTCGCGTGGGCACGCGTGGCTCCCAGGTTTCAAGGTCGATGGTGCGCTGGCCCGGGAAGGGCATGACGTAGAGCCTGTTGCCTCCAATCATGAGGCTCTTGGACGGGTCCCGGGTCTTGACGCTGAAGGCGCTGGGGCAGCGCCGCAAGGACTCCTCCACTAGTCCGGGCGGAAAACGGACCCGCATCTCCTCGTAGTCTACCTTGCAGCCGTTGCGCTCCAGCGTCTCGAGGGCGCCCCTGTGCTCCATGCGGACGCCCGTTGTCCACAGCACTCGCAGCGTGCCGCTGTGAATCTCCTCAAGTTGTTCCTCTGTGAGAATCTCAAGCGCCGTGAAATTGCGCGTATAGCCTTTCAGAGTCACCTTTCCTCCAGAGCGACGGGGCCGGGTTGCGGTCTTTCCTGCCCCGACGTAGAGTCTCCAGTTGCTTGTGCTATTCGTATGGATAGTTGGGGGACTTCATGCTATCGCGGTACTGCCGCATCTCGTCGTCGCTTATCAACCCTTGCTTCTGGTAGTGCGCCCGCGCCCTTTCCAGCACGCGCTCGACGGATTCCTCCTGCGACGGAGTGAGTGGCTGTGGCTGGTGGCTGGCGAGGATGGCGTCCATTCGCTGGCGTGCAATGTCGACACAGCTTCGCTTGCCGCCGTTGAGCCACTCGGGGTAGGTGAGCCTGTCGGCTGACTGCGGCAGAAACTGCTCGAGCTTCCACCACTTTCTCGTGTGGGCCGCATTCATGAAGTGCCCCGGCACCGGGCCGACCTTTTCGATGAGGTCGAGGGCCAGCGCCTCCTCGTTCACCGTCACGCCCTGCATGAACCGTCCCACCATGCCGGCCATGTCATCGTCGAGGATTGCCTGAATCGGGTGATGGGTGAGCTCTCCGTGGACGCTGCCGTGGAAGAGGAGCGTGTTGCCGCCGGAGAGTCCGGCGGTGAAGACGCGGAAGGCCTTCTCGCTCGCGGACTGGTAGTCGGGAATCTTCGAGTTGGGGTATGCCGTCGTGTTGTCAAGAGGCACTCCATATCGTTGGAATACCTGGTTGCAGGCGGCGTTGTGCAGGGCTATCTCGATGCCACCGAATGCCGGCGCGCCGGTGTTCATGTTCATGGGTGCGGTGAAGTCCTTGGCGAGCACGCGCATGCCCGGACGAATGAGCTGGGCCAGGACGAGGCCCGAGAGGACCTCCGCGTTGTTCGTCACTATGGCGCCGGCAATGGAGGCGGGCGCTGTGCCGCCCATCATCTGTCCGGTTATGACGCGTAGACAGAAGCCTGCCTCGGCAAACCTGAATGTGGACTCGACTGCGTCACGGTACAGCGCGAGCGGAGGCGCCCAGGCGCACGTGCCAAGTATCTCGATGCCCACTGCCTGCGCCATCTCGATGGCGAACACCTCGGAATCGTTCGAGAAGCCGACACACTGGAACTTGGTGGAGTTTCGTATGCGGGCTGCGAGGCTCTCCAGCATCGCCATGCACGAGGGGACCCCCTGAAAGCCGAAGTAGGGGGTGTAGGGTGAGAAGAAGTGAACCGTCGGCAGGGCATCCAGGATGCGCACCGCGTCGTAGTTCTCCTTGCGGGTAGCCTCGCGCGGCTCCCATGTCTCGGGGTCGACGGTCTTGTGCCCCGGGGCCACCGCGAGGCAGAGGTTGTTGCCCCCTATCATGAGTGTCTGCTGCGGGTCGCGGGCGGGGGCAGGGAAGCAGGAGGGGGCCTGCCTGATGCATTCCTCCACAAGGGCGGGCGGCATCCGCACGCGCATCGCGTCGTAGTCAACCTTGCAGCCGTTACTCTCCAGGAGCTTCAGCGCGCGCTCGTGCTCGATGTAGACGCCGGTGGACCAGAGAATCTGCAGCGTGCCACGGTGTATCTCCTCCACCTCCTCGTCCGTCAGGACCTTGAGGGGTGGGAACTGACGCGCGAAACCTCTTGCAAAGCTCATCTTCTCACCTCCCCACGAGTGTGCGCGCGAGCTTCGCAGCGCCGGGCGCAGTCGGGTCATACCCGTCAGCGCCAATGCTGTCCGCGAACTCCTGGGTGATAGCGCCGCCACCGACCATTATCTTCACGCTGTCCCGTAGCCCCTCTGCCTGGAGTGTGGCGATGACCTTTCGCTGCTCGGGGGATGTCATCGTCATGAGTGCCGACATGGCCAGGATGTCAGGCTTGTGCTTCCTGATGCCGGCTACGAACTCGTCGGCCGTGACGTTGATGCCGATGTCGTGTACGGTGAATCCCTCTGCTTGAAGAAGGGTGGCCACCATGGTCTTTCCTATGGTATGTATGTCTCCGTACACGGTGCCGATTACCACTACGCCCATGGTCACCGTCTTCGCGCCTGTACGTTGAATCTCCTCCTGAATGATAGGAGTGGCGGCTGTCATGGCGTCGGCTGCTCCCACGAGGTCCGGCAGGAAGAGGTCCCCCGCGCTGAAGCCGTCGCCAATGACGCGAATGGCATCGGTCATTGCCGAAAGAGCGGCTGTCGGGTCCAGCCCTGCTTCAACTGCCTTGCGTGCCCATTCGGCCGAGGCGTCGGGGTCGTAGTCGAGAATGGCCTTCTTGAGGTTGCCCAGGATATCGCTGCTCATGCTATCTCGCCCTCCTTCGCCGTGCGTGGCGGTTGTGGTTGGAGTCTCAGCGTACTCGAAAGAGAAGGGATCTCTCCCCTGCACGGGCGACCGGCACAGTAAGCCGGAACGCAGCGCCCGTTCGTGTGCAGAATTGTAGGCGGTGCGTATCTGTGATGCAATAGCGGGTGGGTACAGGGGTGGTTGGAGCAGCTTCTTCCGACCGGACGTAGGTGACTTCTCGCCCGCGGCGCACATGATGTAGAATAGCGCCGGTAGTCTTCAAACCGTCGGAAGGAGTACGGGCGTCATGGCGCAGAGCAAAGTAGTTGGGGAAACGCGAGTACTTACGGAAGTTGAATCCAAGCAGACCCTCAAGTCAGCGGGTATCCCGGTGGTTGAGACCAGACTTGCCCGCAGCCAGAAAGAGGCGGTCGCCATCAGCAAGGAGACCGGTTTTCCCGTAGTCCTGAAGGTGATGTCAGCCGACGTTGTTCACAAGAGCGACTCGGGTGGCGTGAAGCTTGGCCTGGAGAACTCTGCCCAGGTCGAGAAGGCGTATTCGGCCATCATGTCCTCGGTGAAAGGGGCATATCCGAAGGCGAAGATACAGGGAGTATCGGTTCAGAGAATGGCGCGCCCGGGCGTTGAGGTCATTGTGGGCATGAGCACGGACCCCCAGTTCGGTCCCGTCCTGATGTTCGGCCTCGGTGGAGTCCTTGTGGAACTGCTGAAGGACGTGTCCTTCCGCATCGTTCCCGTGAGCAAGGCCGATGCCGCCGAGATGATACGGGAGATCAAGGGATTTCCTATGCTCGAGGGCTTCCGCGGGAGTGAGCCTGTGGACCTCGACGCGC
>CAZQML010000200.1:0-6954 GCA_964594245.1 uncultured Dehalococcoidales bacterium
TCTCTGTGCATACTGGCCCATCGTTCCCTGGTGCGTGTGGTTGCGTATCAGTATCCAGCCTACGCCGACTCCCCTTGCCTTCTCCATCGCCATGTCTGCCGCCCGGTTGGTCACCACCGGTCCCAGGGCGCGGTCGGCCTCCATGAGTGCGACGGCCGGCGTCTCGACCGTGACCCGGATGTCGGGCGTCGGGTTCATGATGCCGTTGTGTATGTTCTCCACGTACCACGGTATGCGCACCACACCGTGTGAATCGACGCCGCGGAGGTTGGCCCACATGAGTGTGTCGGCCTCCGTGACTGCGTCCTGCTCGGGCATGCCGACGCGGACGAAGACACGTTTCGCGAAGTCATGAAGGTCTTGCCATGGCAGTATCGTCGCCTGGTTTGTCACTTTGCTGTTCCTCCCGTGGTCTTGCTGTTCAGCCGTTTCCGACCGGCCGTGAGATGTTGGCCCGGTCCATCCACCCGGCGGTCTATGATTGTACGCGAGAATGCCGTCTGCGTGCACCCGTACCTTAGAGGCGGAGGAAGAGCAGGGACAGCCATAGACGAATTGGGTGGGGCCACATCCGTCTGTGGGGTGGCGCCGAGTCCGAACGTAGGAATGGAGGTCATTCGGGCAGGCATGGAAGCCCCCCTACGCCAGAGTGGGGGTCGTGGGGCCATGCGTAGCACCGGGGATGGCCGTGACTCCTACGACTGCCGGAAGACCACGACCAGCCCAATGACAAGCACGACCATGACCGCCATGATGGCGATGATTCCCGCGGTGCCGAGGCCGCTGTCCTGCTGCGAAGGCACCGTGCCCTGGACGAGACGTGGCGCGAGCACGGTAAACTGACCGTGCATCCCGTTCACATCGATGTCGTAGGTGCCGGGGACGGACTTCGCCACCGTGAAGACCACCGTCTTGCACGAGCCGCCGGAGACGGACACCGTCTGGGACTGCTCGGCCGAACCGTTCACCGAGAGAACGACGCTCTGGGTGCCCTTCAGCTCTCCCCCGTTGCAGACGTTCACGGAGACCTGCACAGCCTGGCCCGGCAATGCCTGGTAGGCACCGAGCGCCATGTAGCAGGCGCTCATGCTGGCGGGGAGCGGCGGACGTTTCTCGGCCTCCTCCGGTTCGGCCTCGAGTACCGCCTCCAGTGGGCCCGGCGCCTCGTAGGCGCCGATGTCGCACAGGACGGTCCCATCGCGGTCGCCGTTCATGGGCCTTGTCTCGCCACGCTGGTCCTCATCGACGGGGTCGCCGTCAATCGTGCGGCAGTGCCCCTCTTCTACACCATCTATGGCGGGGCTGCCGCTCTGCAGGGCCATCGTCTCGGTCGGCCCGCCGTTGTTGCCAAGCGCCTCCAGCATCGGGTCGGCGCCGATGATATCGTCGGGCGCGCCGGAGTCGTATACCAGCGAGAATCCCTCGTCGTCCCCGACAAGGTTGCAGCCGTGCGACACGACGCCTCCCGCGATCCCATCGCGGTCCCAGGCTCTGTCAAATATGTCCGACGCCATGTCTGAGTCATTCCCGGCCACGATGCAGTTCTTCAGCAACAGCGTCGGCAGGACTTCAGATGGCTGCCCCGGTTCGGGTGCGTCCGTGCCCCCGTAAGCGGGGCAGACCATCACCCCGCCTCCGCAAACCGCCGTGTTGTCGCTTATGGTGCAGTTGGAAAGCAGGGACCGCAGGAACGTGATGTAGAGGCCCCCTCCGCCGGAATCCATATCCCAGGACGAGGTGGAAGGACCGTAGTTGCCACTGATGGTGCAGTTGACCAGCGTGGCAAAGAGTGAGTCGGGGTCTGGTTCGCCGAATATGCCGATGCCACCGCCCAAACCGTCGACCGCATAGGGGAAGCCAGCCGTTCCAACGTAATTGCCGCTGACGGTGCAGGCGTCCATTGTGAGCGCTTGTTTGCAGGATAAGCCTCCTCCCCCACCCCCATCTCCGCCCCACTGTGAGAAGCTACCGCCTCCGCCGTTTCCGGCATAGTTGCCTTCTATGGTGGTGCGCAAGACAGTCAGTTCCGCGCCCTCGCCGCCGTAGATCCCCCCTCCGTAGCCTCCTCTGCCGCCACCGGCCGCCGGCGTGCTGCCGCCATTGCCCGCCCTGTTCCCTGACACCAGACAGGATTCAATGAGGGTGGGTCCATCACTGTAGAGGCCACCGCCGCGCCCCCCAGATCTGCCATAGGTACTGGTCTGATGGCTGCCCGCGTCTCCTGCCATGTTGTTCGACAGTGTGCAGTCACGGAGTTCGAGAGACGTGTCTTCCAGTGCGGCAAGCCCCCCTCCATGGCCTCCGCGACCTCCGTAGGCGGAGCCCGTGCTTACCTCTCCGCCGTCGCCCCCCCGGTTGCCGTCGAGAACACATCCCGTCAGGGTGAATTCACCCATGTCCAGGAACAGCGCTCCTCCGCCTCCTCCATCGCCGCTGTCTCCAGGCTCGCCGTCCGGGCCGTCGCCGGCGTGGTTGTTGCTGAACGTGCTATCGGATATCGCTCCCGTAGTGCAAGACAGGGAGCAGCCGCCTCCATTACCACCGTTCCCACAGGCGTCGTTGCTGTCATCCGACACTCCTCCGGTCCCGGCGTAGTTGTCGTTGAAGTCACAGGATGCAATCGAAAGAACGGACTTGTCCGACCAGACGGCGCCACCGTCTCCTCCGTTGCCGCCATCGTGGATTGCCTGGCCGCCGTCACCGGTGTAGTTGGACTCGAAGGTGCACGAGCTGAGCGTCAACGTTCCCAGGGGCGCAGGCGGTTCACTGGCCCATAGGGCTCCTCCGTTGCCTCCGTTGCCGCCGGATCGAGGGGAATTGGCTTCACCGCCGGCACCCGTGTGGTTGCCGTCGAGCGTGCATACGCCGAGCGTCACCGGGCCTTCGCCTGCTATGGCGCCTCCGTTGCCTCCGTTGCCGGTGGCCATGCCGGAAAGGTCCGACAGGCCGCCGACACCCGTGTAGTTGTCCTCAAGCGTGCATCCGTCGAGGGTCAGAGTCCCTTGCCAGGATATCGCGCCGCCGTTGCCGCCGTTGCCCGGGTAGCCGTGTGACTCCTCTCCATCGCCCGTATGGTTGTCGTTGAGCGTGCATTCGCTGAGCGACAGTGTTCCCCAGCAGAGTATCGCACCGCCGTCACCTCCACTGCCTGCAATCCCGCTGTACGAGTAGCCGCCGCTCCCCGTGTGATTGTGGTGCAGTGTGCATCCGCTGAGCGTCACCGAACCCTCACACCATATGGCTCCGCCATTGCCCCCGTCTCCGGCGACTCCTCCCATCGTGCTGCTATCGCCGCCATCGCCGGTGGCGTTGTACTCCAGCACGCAGTTCGTGAGGGTGAGTTCCGAGCCGGTTCCGGCGAGGATGCCGCCCCCGTCCCCTCCATCATCCGCCGGGTTGCCGTTGCTGCCGTTGCCGGAGAAGCCGTCGGCGATGGTGAGACCGGAGATGTGAACCTTCGCGCTGTTCGAGATGCTGAACACCCGGCTGGCGCCGCCGCCGCTTACGGTGAGCGTGGCCGCGCCCGGTCCGGTGATGGTCAGGTCATCGGTTATCGGGATTTCGCTTGTAAGCGTGATGGGCCCCGGTGCGGATAAGTTGAAGCTGATGGTGTCCGCCCCTGGCAAGGCGTTGGCCAGGCCGATGGCCTCTCTGAGCGTGCCGGGGCCGGTATCAGCCGTGCTCGTGACCTCGTAGGGCGCGGACAGCACCGGGGGTGGAGGTGTCATTGCCAGGAACAGGGTGACTATGATGAATGTGGCGAGTATTCGCCACCCGAACCGTGTGTCCTCCAGGACAGGCATCACGCCGCGCATACTTCCCTCCCTGCCGGGGACTGACGGCAGCCCCCGGATTACGATGTCCTGCCCTGCCACGCAGGACATAAGTCCTGCCAGCCAATCTAGCAGCATGGTTTGCCAAAATCAATAGCTGTGGCGCCATGTGCGCCGGATTATGTTGGTGAGGGCAATAGCGATGCGAACGGGCAAGGCACGGAGCACAGGTCGAGCGAACGACGCGGCAGGGACTCTATGCGTACCGGCTCTTCATGACCACCCGTATGGCCAACACGAAGAACACCACCGAGAGCGCCAGGAAGACGTAGCTCCACGGCGCACCCAGCTTGAAGAAGAGCAGCAGGAAAAATCCCGCCGGGGGTAAGGTGAAGAAGAGGTCTCTCGCAAGGTGCCTGTCGAGGCGTGCCATCATCAGCCCTCCACGGGTAGTGCTTTCCAGCATAACGATTTTCGTGCGGCGTTGGTGCAGTGTACGGACAGCAGAAAGTGGTGGGGCGGTTTGGGGAGGGAGTGCTGCTCTGCTGCTGGGGAGATGGCGTGCCTCGCCCGTCGGGTAGTGAGGGAATCATGGTTGTGGTCACGGACAGGACGAATACGGCGCGTCATGTAGAGGCAGGCTCCCATGCCTGCCCGCGGGAGGATGGGGCGTGGCGTACCCGTAGGGGAGATGGCGTGCCTCTCACTGTGGAGGTGGGGGCCACCTCGGTGGGAATGGACGATATGGACGTTGTGGCCTGAATGGACGCATCGATGGAATAGACGGTGTGTCTGGTTTCCGGGGCGTCAGCCCCTTCGACCTGAGCGGCGCCTGCCGTAGAGGCGCTCCGTGAAGCCGCCATCCTGTTCAAATGCCGCCGCCTGGGCCGCCAGCTGACGGTCAAGGAGAGACGTTGCCACAGTAATCAGGGCAAGGGCGCCGTTTGCCATGGCCTCTGCGTGGCTGCCTGCTCCGGCAGGAATGGACGATGTGGACGGCATGGACGGTGTGTCGGGTTTCTCCTGATGTCCACCCGGTCCATGTTGTCCATTGTGCTCCTGCACCCAGCGCACCCACTGCGTCACGCCATCCACGCTGCCGGGCCGACGGGCTATCAACTCGGCACGGCGCGGGTCGTTCCAGTCCCAAAGGGGTAGCCCCCTTTGTCTCAAGAAGTCCTCGTAGTCCAGGCGCAGCTCTTCCAGGCTGGCCCGCGCCACGTTTGTCAGCTTCATTTCCATCTTCTTTGAGGTGCCGCTTGCCTGGCTGCCCTCCGCGATGTTCTGCACCCCGCTCCGCGCCGCCTGCACCATCTGGTCGTGCGTCCGGCTGCGCCTGTCGATGTGCCGGCCGCAGAACTGCACGGTCACGTCGTAGACAAGCTGCGCTACCTGGAAACTCTTTAGCTTCCGGTAGCCGCCGTGCTTCGGGATGAGAGGTTCATCGTCTGTCGTCTTGTCTATCGGGTTGTTGCGGCGGCACTGGCTTCGACTGTCCGCTTCCTCTGAGCATCTTGAACGCGGCCAGCGTGCGCTGTCAATAGGCGGCGTAGGACCCGCACCGACTGACACTGACGTAGGGGTGGTCGTTGCTCCGGCTTCAGTCGGTGTTCGTCGGTGTCTGTCCGTGTTCTGTTCCGGTGTATTGAGACTCATAGTCGGAGAGTACAATGAAAGCCGTACACTAACTCTGCACCGAGGGGAGACGGGCCATGAAGACGAATGTCATGAGAATCAGCCTTGACGTAGTGATGGCTGTGCTGCTCATCCTGATGTACAAGAAGACGGCTATCAGCCTGGAGTTTCATGAGGTAGGCGGTCTGGTGGTAGGCGGAATGTTCCTCATCCACAACCTGCTCAACCGGAAGTGGATAGTGGGAATCACCAGGAGAGTCTTTGGAAAAGCGCTGGCCCCCAGGGTCCGGGTTGGATACGCGGTGGACGTCCTGCTTCTTGTCTCTATGGTCCTTATCGCCCTGACCGGCATCATGATTTCGCAGACCATTCTCACCGGGATATCCGGCAACGTGGCGGTTGGGAGACTCATGCACTACTTCTTCTCTGCGGCGGCCCTCGTGCTTGTCGGCATACATATCGGCCTTCACTGGTCCTTCATCCGGACCTCGTTCGCGAAGGTGTTGCGACTGCCACGCGCCGTCGCAAGGCCGCTGGGGATCGTGTGCCTTGCCGCAGTCCTTGTCTACGGCGGGTACAGCATGGTCACGAGCAGCTTCGCCCGCTGGCTGACGGACCCGTTCGTCGTGTTGGCCTCATCAGGTGGTGAGCTCCTGGAGGTGGGGGGAGGCGGAGAGCATTCAGGCGGAGGACAGGGTCTGGGCAAGGGTGCGGGTGGTGGTTCGTCCAACCAGGGAGGAGCGCTCGGCGTCATCACCACCTACGGCTCCATCGCAGCAGTGTTCACAGCCCTGACGTGGCTGATTGAGAGGACCCAGAAGAGGAGAAGGCGGCCAAAGCCGGCGCCGCAGCCGGCATAGGCTCCGGGCGGGCGCAGTTCCCGGTATTCACGGAAGGAGAGTACGTCATGTTCGTCGTCGCTGAACGCTGGAAGAACGCCTACCCCGATGCGATGGTCGCCATGCTTGTGGTGAGAGGGGTGGCAAACGTGAGGGAGCACCCCGCGCTCGAGCAGCGCAAGCGAACGCTTGAGGCGGAGCTGCGCTCGCGGTTCGCTGACCCGGAGGACATCAAGTCGGACAGGGTCATCCGGGCGTACACGGCCTACTACAGGCGTTTCGAGAAGACATACCACGTCGCGGGGCAGTTGAAGACGCTCGTCGTGAAGCAGAGGCCGCTCCCGACGGTGTCCGGACTGGTGGACGTCATGTTCATGGCTGAGATGAAGAACCTGCTGCTCACGGCGGGGCATGACCTCGCAACGGTGGTGCCACCGGTCACGCTGGATGTCGCCACGGGCGAAGAGAGCTACACGAAGCTCAACCAGGAGCCGCAGGTAGCCAGGGCGGGCGACATGATGGTGGTGGATGTGGAGGGCATACTGTCCGCCGTCATCCACGGCCCGGACTACCGCAGCAGGATATCCCCTCAGACGCGGGATGCCCTGTACGTCGTCTATGCGCCCAACGGCATCACCAGAGAAGAGCTGCTCGCCCACCTCGGCGACATCAAGGAGAGCATCCTGCTCTTCTCCCCCTCCGCTGAC
>CAZQML010000201.1:0-7904 GCA_964594245.1 uncultured Dehalococcoidales bacterium
GGCACCGCAGGAAATAGGATGATTGAAGCAGCTGAGCGATTCTCCAAGTGGATTGCCGACTTCAGCGACAGGCTCGGGCAACTCGCCAAGTGGGTAGTGCTGTTCATCATTGTGGCTATCACCTATGACGTATTCATGCGATATGCCCTTAATGCCCCGACCGTATGGTCCTGGGCGACGAGTCAGATGGCTGGAGCCTGCTTCATATCGCTGGGACTCGCCTACACCTATCACGTAGGTGCCAATGTCAGAGTGGACGTGATTTACCAGAGGTTCAGTCTTCGAACACGGTTAACTATCGATGTCGTTTTCACCGTCCTGTTCTTCTTCCCTCTCTTCTTCATTCTGACGAAGCTCTTCTGGCAGGATGCGTGGTTTGCCATTTCTATAGGCCAGACTGACGACTCGAGCGTGTGGGGCCCCCTTACCTGGCCCTACAAGACAATCGTGGCGTTTGGCTTCCTGGTGTTTCTCTTGCAGGGCGTGGGTACCTTCCTGGAGAACGTCCTGGCACTGGCGAAAGAGGGGAAGAAATCATGATCGAGTTGAGTGCCGAAGCGACTGTACTCGTCATGTTCGGAGGCCTCCTCGTCGGAGTGCTGTTGGGCTATCCGCTGTTCGCCTGCCTCGGAGGGATAGGCCTCGTAGTGGGGTTTCTCGCAATCGGGCCAGGCGTATTCAAGCTGGTTCATCTCCGCGTGCTCGGGATGATATTCAATTACATATTCCTGGCCGTCCCGCTCTTCGTATTCATGGGGGTCATGGTCGAGAAATCAGGCGCGGCAGACAGGCTTTACCAGGGGCTGCATCTCTCCTTCGGGTCTATCCGCGGAGGACTGGCAATCGGGACAGTGCTCATGGGGACGGTTCTTGCCGCCTGTGTAGGTGTAGTAGCCGCCTCTGTGACTACCATGGGGCTTGTGGCTATCCCCGCGATGCTGAAACGCGGCTACAGCAAGGAACTGGTCACCGGCACCGTGTGCGCAGGCGGGACTCTCGGTATTCTTATTCCGCCGAGCATAATGCTGGTGGTCTACGGCCCAATGGCACAGATATCGGTTGGCAAGCTATTCATGGCAGCTTTCATCCCCGGATTCCTGCTTTCCGGCCTGTACATCACCTACATCCTCATCAGGTGCTGGCTACAGCCATCAACCGCGCCACCTGTGAGCAGGGAAGAGTTGGATGTTCCATTCATCCGCAAAGTGACAGCCCTTCTGGCCGGGTTGGTGCCACCACTTATTATCATTCTCTCTGTCCTCGGAACGATATTCTTCGGAATAGCCACTGCTACTGAAGCCGCAAGTGTAGGATGTATTGCGGCGACGGCTCTGGCGGTCGTCTATCGGCGGTTCGACAGGAACACGCTGAGGGACGCGTCACGCCAGACCTTGCGCGTCACATGCATGGCAATGGGCGTCGGGCTTGGCGCCAGCATGTTCACCGGAGTGTTCCTGAGGCTCGGAGGCGGCGACGCGGTGAGCAGCCTTCTGTTGGCAGCTCCCGGCGGCAAGTGGGGGGTCTTCGCACTAGTCATGTTCGTCATATTCATCCTGGGGATGTTCATAGACTGGCTGGGCATTCTCTTCGTGATGATTCCTCTGGTGAGTCCGATTGGCCAGGCGCTGGGATTCGATCCATTGTGGTTTGCCATGATGATCTGCGTCAACTTGCAGATGTCATTCCTTACGCCACCTTTTGCCTACGCCATCTTCTATGTGAAAGGGCTATCGCCCCCCGAATGGGGAATTGAGACATCCCAAATCATCCGTGGGGTCATTCCGTTCGTGATTCTCATAATGGTAGCGCTGATTCTCTGCATCGCTTTTCCACAGTTGATACTCTGGCTTCCACACGTGATGATAAGGTTCTGAGCAAGGAGCTCCACACTGCTCGCTGGCCCAGATTGCCAGCCCTCCTGCATCGCTCCCGTATTGCTTCTGCGTACTCACTCACGCCCGCTGCACTCATGCTCCTTCCGGCAACATCTTTTCTGACGCAACGCTGCCCCCTTCGGTAACAATGATTCTGAGGCAATTCGCCGTCTTGACATCGCTTCATACCGCGACTAGAATTTAAATGCAATCCCACCTCGCCTGCGGCAGGCTCTTCCTGCGTTGCGATACTCCGCAGATACGGTTGTTGCTCTCTCATGACGAAATACGTATTCGTCACAGGCGGCGTCCTTAGCTCAGTCGGCAAGGGCGTATCAGTAGCCTCACTCGGCCGGATACTGAAAAGCCGGTCCTACGTGGTCGGAGCGCAGAAGCTGGACCCCTACTTGAACGCCGAGCCCGGTATCATGTCTCCTGCACAGCACGGTGAACTCTTCGTCACCAAAGACGGCGCAGCCACCGACCTGGACCTCGGCCATTACGAGCGCTTCATAGGCGTCGAGCTCAGCCGCTTCTCCAGCGTCAGTGCCGGTGAGGTCTACAGGTCGCTGCTGGAGAAGGAGCGGAGAGGCGACTACCTAGGAGGAACCATCCAGGTTGTCCCGCAGCTGACCGATGAGATCAAGCGCTACATCAGGCGCGGCGCCGAAGCCAACGAGGCCGACATCGCCATTGTCGAGGTCGGCGGCACCGTCGGAGACATCGAGGGACAGCCGTTCCTGGAGGCCATCCGGCAGATGCGCAACGAAGAGGGAAGGGAGAACGTCGTCTACGTACACGTCACCTTCCTTCCGCATATCGCGGCAACACATGAGTTGAAGACCAAGCCCACGCAACACAGCGTCAACGAGTTGCGTCGCATCGGCATACAGCCCGACGTCATATTGTGCCGCAGTGACTTCCCCATCTCGGACTCAATCAAGGACAAGATATCGTTGTTCTGCGACGTCGAGAGGGAAGCTGTGGCGTCTCTTGTGACGAGCGAGACTATCTACGAAGTGCCCCTTCTTCTGGAAGAGGCTCATCTGGGCGACTTCCTGTGCGAGCGACTGGCCCTGTCTGCTCCCAAGCCGGACCTCGATGCCTGGCGCTCGCTCGTCGAACGCTTGAAAACCACCAGGGAGCCAGTTGAGGTCGCAATCGTAGGTGAGCACGTCCGGCTGCAGGACGCCTACTACTCCGTCAGGGAGGCGCTGCGCCACGCAGCACTGGTTCACGACAGCGAGGCGGCTCTGCACTGGGTCGATTCCAGGACGCTCTCCCAGGACGACTGCACGCAGCTCAAGAACATGCAGGGAATCGTCGTTCCCAGCAGTTCCCACTATGAGAGCATGGAGGGGCTGATTGCAGCAGCCAAGTATGCGCGCACCGCTCGAATCCCCTTCTTGGGGCTCGGCATCGGCATGCATGCGATGGCTGTGGAATACGCGCGCAACGTTGCGGGAATCGAGGACGCGCACTCCGCAGAGTTCTGCGCCGACGGGCGGAATCCCGTCATCGACCGCACGGTCGAGGCAGATGCTTCGGGCCTCCGACGGGGCACGTACCCCTGTAAGCTCATCGCCGGCACTCACGCAGCGGCCGCGTTTGGCACGGGTCTCAGCTATGAGCGACACCGGCACGCATACGAGTTGAACAACCACTTCCGGCCGCGACTGCGAGACGCGGGCGTGATTCCTTCGGGCGTGTCGGCTGACGACCAGTTCGTCGACATACTTGAGGTCGCAGACCACCCATGGATGCTCGGTTGCCAGTTTCATGCCGAATTCAAGTCACGTCCCGACCTGCCTCACCCACTCTTTGTAGCCTTCATGGCAGCCGCGAAGGAAGTCCTTCTGGAAGGCGCCCAGCCCTCACTGCCCATATCCTAGGAGGTGGCCATGCAGATATTCCTGGACACTGCGAACCTTGAGCATATTCGGCACGGAGTTGGCCTCGGCGTCGTCTCGGGAGTTACAACGAACCCTAGCCTCGTGTCGAAAGAGGGGAAGGTCGACTACAGGTCTCTCGTCAAGCAGATATGCGCCATAGTGCCGGGACCCGTGTCGACCGAGGTCCTGAGCCAGGAGTCTGAGGGCATGATTGCCGAGGCCCGAGAGATAGCGACATGGGCCGAGAACATCGCCGTCAAGATACCTTCCACTCTGGAAGGACTGGCAGCAACCTCGGTTCTTGCCAGAGAGAACGTCAAAGTCAACATGACTCTCTGCTTCTCGCTCAATCAGGCCATGCTCGCTGCCGCGGCAGGAGCGGCCTTCATCAGCCCCTTCGTCGGCAGGCTCGACGATATCGGAGAGGACGGAATGCAACTCGTAGTTGACATCGTCGACTACCTTCGCTATCATAGTCTTCCTACCCGGGTCATCGCCGCCAGTATCAGGCACACATCTCACTGTCTCTCCGCCTCAAAGGCTGGCGCTCACATCGCCACGGTCCCGTACAAGGTACTACTTCAAATGATTGAGCATCCGCTGACAGATGCGGGTGTGCGTCGATTCGCGGAAGACTGGAACAGGGTAATGGGTGACACCGGCATTCTGCCGTAGCCGGACTGTCAGCGACTGTGGTTGTCTACACACCAGGGAGAAGACTATGCTCACAATGGCTCAACTAGAAGGAAAGACCCGCGACGAGGTCGAGGATATCGCGAAAGAGCAGGGAATGACCGGCTATTCCGCGCTCAAGAAAGCCGACCTTATCGTCCACATTCTCAAGTCTCAGGCCGAACAACAGGGAAACCTCTTCCTCGAGGGTATCCTTGAGGTCATGACCGAGGGGTACGGCTTCCTGCGACAGGAGAACTTCCTGCGTGGGACAAGCGACGTGTACGTATCCAACTCCCAGATACGGCGCTTCAACCTCCGGGACGGTGACCACGTATGCGGCCAGGCCCGCCCTCCCAAAGAAGGTGAGAAGTACTACGGTCTTCTGCGAGTTGAGAGCATCAACGGCCTCGACCCCGAGGCATCGAAGAAGCGAGCCTCATTCGCCTCTCTGACACCCCTGTTTCCCGAGAAACGAATCACGCTCGAGACCACGCCGGAAGAGCTATCGACCCGTCTCATCGACCTGGTTGCTCCCATCGGCCGGGGGCAGAGAGGTCTCATCGTTTCGCCTCCCAAGGCAGGGAAGACCGTCCTCCTCAAGAAGATTGCCAATGCAATGATGACGAACTACAGCGACCTTCACCTGATCGTTTGTCTCATAGGCGAGCGACCCGAGGAAGTCACCGACATGAGGAGGTCAGTGAACGTAGAGGTCATAGCCGCGACGTTCGACGAGCCCGTGGAGACCCAGACACGTGTCGCCGAGCTTGCCCTCGAGCGCGCGAAGCGGCTCGTGGAGCTGGGCAAGGACGTCGTGATGCTGCTCGACGGCATCACGCGACTCACGAGAGCCTACAATCTGGCGATGCCCGCAAGTGGCAGGACTCTGTCCGGTGGCATAGACTCGGCCGCGCTTCATCCTCCGAAGCGCTTCTTCGGCGCTGCGCGGAACACGGACCAGGGCGGCAGTCTCACAATCCTCGCCACATGTCTCGTGGACACAGGCAGCAGGATGGACGAGCTCATCTACGAGGAGTTCAAGGGGACGGGCAACATGGAACTCCACCTTGATCGCAAGCTCGCGGAGAGGCGCTTGTTCCCCGCAATCAACATCGTCCCCAGCGGCACCCGCAGAGAGGAACTGCTCCTCGACGACGAAACCCTCAAACAAGTGTGGCTCCTGCGACGTATTGTAAGCATGCTCAACGACGATTCTCCGAATCACGAGTCCACTGAGCGCGTTGTGAGCAGGATGGCCAAGACGCGGACGAACGCGGAGTTCCTGGCCTCTCTCTCCAAGGACATGTAGCCGGCGCACCGCGGCACCAACGCAGTCAGGTCCCGCCGGCGCCACTCTATCGGAAGAACAGACAGTGACCAGGACTGGACCCAGCCGGGCTGATCGCCTTCGAATCCGTGTGCGGAGCGCACTCGGGCTGAATGTGATTCTCTGCGACCGCTGCAAGTGGAACTGGCGTAGCGCCTGTCACCGGAGAGAACGGCCCAATGCCACGTGGTGTCCCGACTTCACAAAGAAGGGCGGATAGTCAGTCCGTCCTCTCCAGGACCGCTGCCATACCCTGGCCCCCACCGATGCACATGGTCACCAATCCGTAGCGCAGCCCCTTTCGCCTCATGTCATACATGGCAGTGACCACCTGCCGCGCGCCGGTGCAGCCGATAGGATGGCCCAGCGAGATGCCGCTCCCGTGCGGATTAGTCTTCTCCCAGTCGAAGCCGAGTTCGCGTACGCACGCAATCGCCTGAGCCGCGAACGCCTCGTTGAGTTCAACGAGGTCAAGGTCAGCGACCGTAAGGTCGGCGCGCGCCAGCGCCTTCTGAACGGCCGGGATTGGCCCAAGCCCCATGTACTTGGGGTCGACACCGCCAGAGCCGAATGCTTTCAGCGTGACCATGGGCTTCAGGCCCAGGTCGTCGGCCTTCTCACGTGACATCATCACCACAGCGGCAGCCGCGTCATTGATGCCGGACGAATTGCCTGCCGTTACGGTGCCCTCGGCCCGGAACGCCGGCTTCAACCTGGCCATCTTCTCCACAGTCGTGTCCATCGGCCGCTCGTCCGTGTCGAAGACCGCCATGTCTCCCTTCCGTCGCGGTATCTCGACAGGGACAATCTCGTCCTTGAACACACCGTCGGCGATGGCTGCGCGCGCCCTCTGGTGGCTCATCGCCCCTACTTCATCCTGCTCGGCCCGGCTGATTCCGTATCGTGCAGCTACCTCTTCTGCCGTATTGCCCATGTGAAAGCCGTAGAAGATCTCCCACAGACCATCGAACACCATCAGGTCGCGCAGCTCTCCCCTGCCATCCACATCCATACGATAGCCCCACCGTGCCTTGGGCAGTCCATATGGCGCCGAACTCATGCTCTCCATGCCTCCCGCCACCACCACATCCACCTCGCCGAGCATGATAGGCTCCGCGCCCACGGTTATCGCCTTCAGACCTGAACCGCAGACTTTGTTGACCGTGAACGCCGGTGTCTCCTTGGGCATCCCCGCCCGGATGGAAGCCTGCCTCGCGGAGTTCTGCCCGAGGCCCGCCTGCAGTACGTTGCCCATCACGACCTCGTCAATCTGGACCTCGCGGAGGCTGCTGTCGTACTCGTAATAGCGCTGCTCGAGCTCGATGACGCCGTCATCCTTGACACGATCGGGCCCGACGGCAAGTAGTCTTTCCCCCGACCTGGGGCGCAGGCCCGCTCGCTTGAGAGCTTCGCGCATCACCAGCGCCCCCAGCTCGATGGCAGGCACGTCCTTGAGCGTTCCACCAAAAGCACCGACGGCTGTACGACAGCCACTCACAATCACGACTTCGCGCATGTATCTCCTTTCATCAGGCCTCAGTCAACCGAGTATTTTGCCCCAAAAACGGGGGCCCAATCAAGCCTCCGAATTGCCTCACAGTTGTTGTTACCGGAAGGGGTGGTGTTCCGTCAGAAAACAGATAGCAGTTCCACTTGCCACAACACGGCTTCTCTCAAGCCACGGCCAGCCGGCGCAACCGCGTTGTGTCGCTTTCCCGGTTGACATACAATGACCAGACGTGGTTCAGCCACCTCAATTGGCTGGTGCATCAGTCTCTATGTGGTGGCCCGATTCAAAGGAGGTCTTTCCATGGCATGGGACGGCTCAGCTCTTTCTGATGCAGTGCAGAGCGGCGATGATCAGATTGCTGTGCAGCTGGTCAAGGACGCGCTCGCTGAGGGCGTGCCCGCACTCAATATTCTCAACGACGCTCTTGTCCCAGGCATCCAGCGTCTTGGAGAACTCTTCAAGGACGGCGAAGTATTCCTGCCCGAGGTACTGATATCCTGCCGCGCGATGGACCGCGGAGTCGATGAACTGAAGCCATACCTGTCAGCCGACCAGGTGCACAAGAAGGGCAAGGTGCTGCTCGGCACCGTCGAGGGCGACCTTCACGACATCGGCAAGAACATCGT